>CAYYYV010000001.1:0-11233 GCA_964476225.1 Candidatus Woesearchaeota archaeon
ACGATTGGTTGTCTGATTTTTGTCATATATAATTCATCACGATATTCTTTATAAAGATTAAGATTATAGATTGTTATGGGCGAAGTTTCTGAAGGTGGGCCGAGTAGTCGAATAATGTATGATGCGCTTGATAGTTCTAATGTAGAGAGGGTTGCAGAGGATGTTTTATGCGTTGCAGCTAGGGTAGAAGGTATGAGGTCCTCTTTTTCAGGAAATCTAGTAAGCGGTCTTGTTCTAGAATATATAATTTCTTCCGAAAAAATTCGAAAAAAGGCAATAGCAATAAAAGCTTTGTATCCTAGAAAAGTAGGGGATTCTTCTGGGGGAAAATGGGAATATTATTTTGAGGCGTTTAAGCAATATCAAAGAGAACTAGCGGAAGAAGAACATAGGCATAATCCTGAACTTGATTGCGATGGTGCATGGTACAAGGCCCAACAGAGACTTGCGGAGGAAATTATTTTGGGTAGATATGATAAGGTAGAAGATTCGGGTAAGGGATTATAAGATTAAGGGTTTTGGATTTCTCCTTGATATTTTTATAAATATTAAGATTATAATTTAAAAGAATTATTCGAGTTCTTGTACTAAACAAACTTTTTTTTGTCTGAGATTTTTTAATACCCTGGGAAGTTCTTTTAGAAATAAATTAGTAGCATATTTTATTCTCTCATTATTTTTTGTGCTATTTTCTGGAATAATGTATCCTGCAGAAAGTTCGGAGTTTTGTCTTGGAACTATTTCTGCTGAATATTTAAATTTTCCTTTAACGGGGTTCCCGACAGGACTAATAAAGCGTATGTCTGCAGGGATATTTCCATTTCCGTTTGTATGCATTTCTTCGTTTATTTTTCCCTCTAAACCAATTGCTATTGTTACATCTGTTGTTATCTCGATACTTGCTAGGGATTGCACTATGCTATTACTAAATTCATAATCATGGAAGATGACATTCCCAAATCTTCCTAAATAGATAACGACTTTATTGATGTCTCTTTCTCGTTTTTCTGGCTTTGCCTTTAGTGTGTATCTTGCCATCAAGACTTGGGTAAATAATGTTTTATAAAGATTGTTATGCTCAATTTCATAATGTTTAAGAACTTAAAGTTTAATTGATATATATGAAGACATTATTGGAAATTCAGGAAAGATATAATTTAGAATTAGATAGGATTGTTAAGGAGGTGAAAGTAAGTAAGTCGAAATCGGTGCTTCTTCAGCTTCCGGATGGAATGAAACAATATGCAACTTTGATACTGGACTATCTTGAAGAAAAAACAGGTGCACAATTTAAAATTTATTTAGGAAGTTGTTTTGGGGCTTGTGATTTGCCGGACAGCGATGCTGATTTGGTTGTTCAATTTGGGCATGCACCTTGGAGATAATATGAAATATGAAGTTTTTTTTAATCCAGAGAAAGTTTATAAAAAAATGCTTCTTGATATTGGGGTTGCAAAAAAAGAAATTCTTTTAGAGACTTATATTTATGGTAATGATAAAGTTGGTCGGGAGTTTAGGGATGCTTTGATAAAAAAGGCTTTGGATGGTGTTAAGGTTCGGGTTTTACTTGATGCATGGGGCTGTAGTATTCGAAAAAAGTTTTTTAGAAAATTGATTGATGCTGGGGGAGAGGTTCGGTTTTTTAGAGAACTTCGTTATGCTTTTAGATTTTTTACTGCAAATCACGAGAGGAATCATAGGAAACTTCTTTTGGTTGATAAGAAGATTTCTTATATAGGTTCTATGAATATAACTGCTTCTTGTTTGAATTGGAGAGAGTTGGCTTTGAGAATTGAGGGGCAGATTACAAATTCTTTTAGGGTTTCTTTTAATAGAACATGGAAAAGATTTAATTTATTTAGTTCCAAGAAAATGAAGAAAATAATTTTTGAAGGATTTGAGATTTTGCAGGATTTTCCTTCTCGAAAAAAGGGGATTACGGAAAGGAATTATAAGAAATTAATTAAGAGGGCTGAAAAGGAGATTTTGATTGAGACGCCGTATTTTATTCCTTCGAGGGGTATCAGGGTTGTTTTGAAAAAGGCTATAGATCGTGGTGTTAAGGTTAAGATTGTTCTTCCTCGTTGTTCTGATTTAAAGTTTTTGGATATTTTTAGAAATAGATATTTGGGAAAACTTTATAGGGCGGGGGTTAAGATTTATTATTATCCGAGGGTTTTGCATTCTAAGTTGTTGATTATAGATGATTCGTTTTTTTTGCTTGGTTCGTCTAATTTGGATTATAGAAGTTTTAGGCATCAGTATGATATAAATATTTTGGGGAAGGATAAGGAAATGGTTGATTCTTTGAAGCGTTTTTTTAGAAGAGGACTTCGGGAGGCTAGGGCTTTTAATTATGTTGTCTGGCAGAAGAGGCATTTTATGGGGCGTATTGGGGAATTTTTTATGAGTCCTTTTAGGAAATATTTTTAGAATTGGATATAGGTTTTGAAAGGGATTTGGGTTTGCCCAGTAGGTACTTCTGGTGAAGCATGAGTTTTTTTATGTTTTTGAGGATATAAATCTTTATAATGGGTCGTGATTGTTTTAGGGTATGAAAAAGGGTTTTGATACGGAAAGATATCTTGAGGTTCAGTCGAGGGAGATTTTGAATCGGGTTGCTAATTCGGGGAAACTTTATTTGGAGTTTGGTGGGAAGATTTGTCATGATTTTCATGCGGCGCGGGTTTTGCCTGGTTATGATGCTGATGCTAAGATTAGGATGTTGCAGATGATTAAGGATGATTCGGAGATTGTGTTTTGTGTTAGCGCGAAGGATATTGAGAATGGGAAGATGCGGGCGGATTTTGGTTTGAATTACGAGGCGGCGACTTTGAAATCTATAAATGATTTGAGAGGTTTTGGTTTGGATGTTTCGGCGGTTGTTATTAATAGGTTTTCGGGGGAAGAGAAGGCTTTGAAGTTTAAGAAATATTTGGAGAATGTTGGGGTCCGGGTTTTTTTGCAGAAGGAGATTGCGGGGTATCCGGCTGATGTTGATAAAATTGTGAGTGAGAGGGGGTATGGGGAGAATCCTTATGTGGAGACGAGGAAGCCGATTGTTGTTGTGACTGGAGTTGGGCCCGGGAGCGGGAAGATGTCTTTTTGTTTGTCGCAGTTGTATCATGATAATGTTCGTGGGCTTAAGTCTGGGTTTTCTAAGTTTGAGACGTTTCCGATTTGGGATTTGGAAATTGACCATCCTGTCAATCTTGCTTACGAGGCGGCTACTGCGGATATTGGGGATGTGAATATGATTGACCCGTTTCACTTGAAGGCGCACGGTGTTGCTGCGGTGAATTATAATAGGGATGTTGAGAATTTTCCGATTTTGAAAAAGATTCTTGAGAAGATTGGGCAGGATGTTTTTGCTTCTCCTACTGAGATGGGAGTTAGTAAGGCTAGGGTTGGTGTCGTTGATGATGAGGTTGTGAGGGAGGCGTCGAAGCAGGAGGTTGTCAGGAGGTATTTTAGGCATAAGAAGGAAAATATTTTGGGGATTGTTGAAAAGGGCGTTGTTGATAAGATTGAGAAATTGATGGGGGAGTTGGGGATTGATGAGGGTTATCGGAAGGTGGTTGTTCCGGCGAGGAGAGCTGCTGTTGCTGCTGTGAATCAAGAAGAGAAAGGTAATAAAGGATTTTATTGTGGCTCGGCTATTCAGATAGGGGATGAAATAATTAGTGGGAAGAATTCGGAATTGTTGCATTCGGAGTCCGCGTGTGTTGTCAATGCTTTGAAATATGTTTCTGGGATTCCGGATGATATTCCGCTTCTTCCTGAGTTTTTGATTAATAGTATAAGGGAGCTGAAGAGGAAGACTGTGAAAGATTCGAGTCCGAGTTTGGATGTTAGTGATGTTTTGATTGCTTTGGCGATTTCTTCTTCGACGAATCCTACTGTTAAAAAGTGCGTGGATAATCTTCCTTTGCTTCGGGGTTGCGAAATGCATGCGACTCATTTAGCTACGAGGGGGGATGAAAAAGGGCTTCGGGATTTGGGTGTTAATTTGACGACTGATGCGGAGCTGAGTCCTACGATTTATTTTAGGGGTTAGGGGTTAAAAAGATTTATAAGCTACTAATACATAGTAATAACATGCAAAGGTCAACCGTGAGAGGTGACCGGAAGTGCATGGTGTTCTTAGGAGTTGTTATGCTTTTATTTTTTTCTTTTGAGGTTGTGTCTGCGAGTTATGTCGAGAGGGTTGTTGGAAGTTGTGCATCGGATAGTTCTCAATTCTACATTGACGGGGAGCAAACTGCTTCTTATTCAATAGATTTTGATTATGCAAGGGGAGAAGATAGTGATGCAAGTTCTCTTTTTTTTAATAGTATTGATTTAGGATATGACACAAGTATTACAGGAGGATATTTAGATGGTTATTATACCCTTAATGGAGAAACCTCAAATCCTCGGAATTTTCCATATACACAAGATTGCTCAGAAGGATGTCTAGAAAATGCAACACACGACTCCTCTGGTGGCTGGTTTAAAGGTGTTTACCGTGGATGGAATGGTTTTTTAGATTATGGATGTATAGACCCAATATGTAATTATCATGTTAATGAATTTCAAGAAGAAGTAGAAAAAACAGCAATATGTAGGGGGAATAAAGTAACATATAATTATTCAGGTATTTATTTCAGTGATCATTCTAGTAATGAGGATACTGATTGCAATGCAGATATTTATTATACAGAAGTCTGGAATGGGTCTCCGCCAGAAGAGTATAATTGTGTTTTTCCCGTGATAGAGAATCTTACAATTTATCCAGAATATGACTCATTAAAATATACAAATAGAACTAATCTAACTTATGAAGAATTTTTTCCAGATAATAAATTAAAACCATATATTAATTTTACAATAATTTATTCTGATGAAAGTGAACCAAGTGATGATGAGAAGTTTGTTGTGAATTATACAATTAATTTTACTTATCCTGCAAAGTTCCCATTAGATTCTTCTTATACCAGTACTTATAAAAATTCTACAACTTGTTCTAAGGATTGCATGATAAATATTCCAGAAAATTATATTGCTAGAGCACAAGATACTTTAATTTTAGTTGAAGCTCAGGTTTTTAAAGATGGAGTAGCAAGTAAGAAAAACTCTACAGAAAGATATACTCCTTTTTTTGATATTGTTGTTAATGGAATTGACGCTGGAAATGTGCTCTTTGGATACGACGATTTAGTTGAAAATAAACCAATTGCTACAAGAGTAAATCTTACAATTTATTCTTACTTGAGGAAAGTTGATTCTTCTGATTTATTTATGCATTATATAGATTCAATAAAAAACATTAGTGTTGATTTTATTGTTGATGGTAAAAAAGAAATGAGTTCAAATGAAGATTTAATATATTATGGGGGTATTGAAGAATTAAAGCAAAAAGTTGTTAACAAATCGCTTAGTGTTAATGAAAGAAGAAATGCTATGCTGATTTTGCAGGACATTCATAAACAAGCAAAAGATACGAGGAATTTTATTGGCTATATTCCAAAAGGAAAAACTGGTAGTATTAATATAAAAGTTGAAGTTGTTGATGCAGAGGATATAAATGAATATAAATATGGATATGGGAAATCTAATAATTATTTTTCAAAGGAATATGTCTTAAGAGTTCAGAAAGATCCTGATTTCAAAATTTTATTTACTGGATTAAATATGCAGGTTCCTGGGCAAGGCTATCAGATAGAAGATTATAATAAAAATATCTTGAGAATGAAAGAAACATATAAATTTATTAAATCTGCATTTCCTTTTGATCCCACAAAAGTTTCTGTTACAATCCGCCCAAGTCTTGCTTTTGTACAGGTAGATGATATTGATGATGATACATTCTCTTATATTCAGAAACAAGCAGATGCAAGTGGTTATGATCTCGCTTTTGGAGTTATTCCATCAGGGGTCGGAAAATTAATCAGCCCAAAAAAATTATTTGCTGGATTATATGTTCCTGAGGATTATAGCAAGGCAGTAATTATTATAGAAGATAGTTACTTTGGTACTTATGCACATGAGGCGGGGCATTTATTTGAATTATATTTAGATGAGGAGCAGAAATCTGGACCGCCATGTCCTCCTGAACAGTATGGGATTATGGATGTCGGTTTATTAGCTTCAGATGGAGCGTGTATGGATTCTGAAACAGGAAAACCTTGTAAGGCTGTTGGACTATTTGCTCCAATGGGTTTTAATGGGGTGATGATAAGTATCTGGAAGGATAGGGGGACCCATATTGGTTTTTATGCTTCAAATGATGCTCCAATAGATTATAATTTATTACCTTTTGATCCAAAGGAGCTTGTGAATCTTAGAAAATTTGATATTATGAGTCTTTCAAATAGTGTCTGGATGAGAAAAGACCCTACTTATGATAAATTAAAAAAGAGGATATTAGTAGCATGAAAAAATCAGAGAAGAAATTGACTAGAAGAAACTGCTTAAAAGCGGGAGTACTCGGCTTAGCTGTACTTACTGGAGGAAAGTTAGTTTCAGATTATTGTTCTCGACCATCTACATTAGTAGAAAAAGTAAAATTTCTAGGGGGATTTGAGGGATTTCAAAAAATTGACTCTTATCCAATTGCTCTTGCTGGTCAAGATGCGAATGGTGTGTCATTTTTATTAGGGGAGAAAGATGAAAGGCCGATTTTGGGGCATTTTTTTCCTAAGCCTGATCAACTTGGAATTTATGTGGCTGATGGTTCTGTAATGAAGAGGGTAAGAACCTTGCCGGTTTCTTTTTCTAATGCATGTGCCCCTCAGGGTTATTCTGCTATTGGTAAGGGGCCAGACAGATATGATTGTTTTAATTCAACAGGATTTGATGTTGGGGTGGTGAGAACCAAACTGGAGAGTGGATTATCTAATCTTCTTTATAGTGATAAGGGATCAGACACAAGAATCCGGGCTGCTTCTGGAAATTTGATTCTTTTAGAAAATAATGCTGGGGAAGAATTTGTTTTTGCGGATTCACGGAATGGAACTGCAAGTTATTCTACTTCCCAAAAATTAAGATTTCCAAAGGGTGATGAATGGAAGGATATTGAAGGCTATATGAGAAATAATTCACCTAAGCCTTTCGAAAGAGTAGTTAATAATTATCTTAAAAGAGCGGAAGTGAGATTACAACTTGGAGCTGAACTTGAAGATGCTGGATATAGGGGCCCTAACAATCCAGGATTTAATTTTTCACCTTCAGGAATAGCAGGAGACTGTAAGGCAACATTTGGATTTGTTTTAGATGGAAAAAAATATTTTATTGTAAGAAAAACAATAGGTGGGGTAAAAAAATGAAAAAAATAATTATCTTTTTATTAATCTCATTATTTTTAATAGGGTTAGTAAGTGCAGAAAATAGGATATTTACCGGAAAATTTAATGATACTTATTTTAAAATAACTCCGATAATTCTTGCTCATGAAAGTGTTGATGCCTATCCTTCTGGAGATAGTGATTTTTCTGCTAGGTTTTATCCCTCTTCTGAAGAATATCATGTAAATGAAAGTAATTTATATTATAAAGGAGATAAGAATCATTTTTATTTTATTGCAGATGTTCCATCTAATACAGAAAGTATCGAATTTTATTATATAGGTGATCGAATCTATGAAATAAATACTGAGAATAGCTTTTTTTTAGATGATTTTAATATTGAATATGAAAATGGAAATCTTTCTTTTTCATGGAATGCTAATCTTGAAGATTATTATGCAAGTGTGTATTATTATTCTGGGGAGGTTTGGAGTCCTTTGTTTTTTGAGTTTCCATTCCAGAATTCATATAATTTCAATGTTCTATTAGATTGGGTTTATATATCTGAATACACTAATTTTAAATTAGTTGTTTCGGATGGATTTAATGAAGTTGAGTCTTCTTTGTGGTTTAATGTTCCAAAAATTATTTGGTGTAATCATTCTGATTTTAATGAGGATGGAAGAGTTGATATTCCTGATTTTATGACATTAAAAAGAAATTATGGAAAAACTGGAACAAATGATATGGGAGATGCTGATGGAGATGGTTATATTGGGTATAATGATTTGAAATTGCTTCAGAAAAATATGGGGCGGGCAAATTGTAGCTTGGATGTTGTATTTCCTGAAATTCCTGAGCAGGTGGTGATGGAAGCTCCGGTACCACAAGCAAGTGTTTTGGTTTCTAGTTCGGGGAATTCTGGGAAAAGTTCTAAAGAGGTAGTTGTTGTATCTGATGAGGAAGAGAGTTCGAGTTCTATTATAACTGCAAATTCTGTTAAGGTGCAAGATGATGTTGTGGTAGATGAGGTGGTGAGTGTTGAGAAAGCTGTTGTGTCGCCATTTGTAAGAACAATCAATTTTCTTAAAAAGATAATTGGTTTTTTGTTTTATAGAATTTGAGCTAAAACTATATGCAGTACAATAAATTTTAAATAGTTTGGTAGGGGTTTTTGTTTAGGATTAAATAAAGATATAAATACTATTATTTTCTTTGTTACCTATGAATAAGGGGGATAAGAGGGGGATTGCTAGTATTGTTGCAGTTGTTTTAAGTGTTTTAATTGCAGTTGTGGGCGTTGGAGTTTTATGGGCAAATGTCTCTTCTCAACTTGGACAGAATATAGAAAATGTTGCTGAATTACCCGATTTTTCTGTTGTTATTTCAGAAGGATATACTGTTTATGATTCTGGATTGAGTATTGCTTTGATTCAGGTAAAAAATGGGATAACTGATGTTAATGTTTCTGAACTGCAGATTATATTTTTTGTTGAAGGAAATAGTTACGAATTTAGAGTTCCTTCCCCTGAAGTTAATAGTGGTTTGCCTGATATAAATGAAGCAAGGGTTTATTGGTTTAATTTTACAAAAGAGGGTATTTCTGGCGTTCCTGATTATGTTTCTATTGCGCCGATTTATTCTGATGGGCGGATTGGAGATGTAATTTCAAAAGTTGAGATGCCTGTTAAAAAAATTATTCTAAAGGAGAATGAGTTGGAAAATCTTAAAGATAAATTTATTTCGAGTTATTCGGGTGGTTCTGGCGGCGGCGGCGGAGATTCAGGAAATCCTGATCCTGTTTTGGATTCTCAATGCGGAGATTTAGTTTGCAATATTACTTTTGAGAATTGCTCAATATGTCCTGTTGATTGCGGAGTGTGTAATCCTCAGAATTTTATTTTAGGAACTACTGGAGACGATATCTTTCAGATTTATAATGAAATAGTATGGTTGAATGGAATCGAGGTTAATTCATCAGATAATGCAACTCTTTTAGGAAATGGGGGAAATGATTTATTTGTTACGGTTGGGGATGGCTCTCAGATGATTATTGGAAATTTGGATGAGCTTGATTCGTATTGGATTGATTCTGAAGATTTAGTAATCAATTTAGATGATAATGAGAGAGAATATAATTTTCATAATATTAGTGGGTATGAGCAACCGTGGACCGATGATCCTGAGAATGAGGATTATGTTGGTTTAGATTCTAGGGGAGAGTCGATTAAAGATCCGATAGCTGAAGGGATTATTTTTAATGGGCATGGCGTTGATGTTTTTTCGAATTATACTGATTTTTCATCATATCCTTTATTCAGAGGGAATCCGAATTATACAGATATTAGGCAGGGTTTGATTGGGGATTGTTGGTTTCTTGCAGGTCTTGCTGAGCTGGCGTATAAGGAGCCTGAAGTAATTAAGCAGTTAGTTGTTAGTATCGGGGATGGGAATTATATTGTAAGATTTTTTGAATTAGAAGCGATGCGTACCGAATGGGGTGCTGTTTATTCCCATGATACCGTAGGGCAAATATATTATAAGGTAGATGCTGATTTGCCTATATCTGTAAACGGGGATTTAATGTTCGCAGGGCTTGGGAATAGAAATAGACAAGAGGCAATAAAAGCAGGAACAGATGGGGTTCTTTGGGTTGCCTTGGCAGAAAAAGCTTATGTCGATGTTAGAAGTACTAGAAATTATTACTGTGATTTAACCGCGGGATCTACCACCACATTATTTGTTGCTATTGCTAATAGGACTAGGCATAACGTTATATATACAGAACCTTTCAGTTCTTTAAATTTTATGCCTGAGACCGATTTGAATAATATTCCGCTTTGGAATGTAAGTTTTTTTGATAATAATGAAACTCTTTTCGGTGAGAGATTAAATCAAATCATTAATATTGACAATTCTGTTATTGGTGCGACATCATCTTATAATCCAGATGAATATGGTTGGCCTTTTGCAAGGGGTCATGCTTATGCCGTTCTTAATAATCCCCTTGAAGATTCCGGTTTTTATTTGAAAGTCTATAACCCATGGGGTTGGGATGGAAACTCTTATTGGGATGATAATCCTAATGATGGGGTGTCAAAAGCGAATAGAACAATAGCAATGGCGGGATTTAGGAAGTTTTATTATCATTAACAATCTTCGGGGCAGTTACAATTGTTTTCTGCGAAATCACAGATTGAATTTCCACAATCAGAGCATAAGATTATTCCTGATAAAAATTCACATCCTAAAAAACCTTCATCAATTATCCCTAATCCATTTAAATTATCACAGCATTTATTTCCGGGGATAACGGCCATTATTTCTCCTGCGGGATAACATGTATCGGAATATGAGTAATTAATTGGAACTCTTAAGTAGCCATCGAAAATAGGTTCTGGCTTTTTATTGTTTATTATTAATATTACTGATACTACAATTAGAATCGTAATGAGTATTGTTGGAATAATTATTTTCAACCTCATAAAAGATTATGATTAAGGTTATATTTAAATTTATCTTAATGATTTTATTTTATTTTTTATGAGTGTTTTAGAAAGAATACTTAGTTTTTTGTATTATATTATGATTAGTTGTTACAATGCGGATGGGATTGCTTTTGTTGATTAGTCAAGGGGTATTTTGAGGTACTCTTTGAGTATAATTAATTTTAAAAGTTGATTTGTGTAGTAAAGGGTATGGGAATATTTGGATTTGGAAGAGGGAAGACTTTGTATTATCCGGGGTGTTTGACGAAGGGGGTTTTGAAGGAGCAGTTTGAAAATTATAAGGAGATTTTTAATAGGCTTGGGATTAATTTTGTTTTGTTGGATGATGCGGTTTGTTGTGGGTTGCCGGTTTTGAATGCTGGGTATCGGAAGGATGCGAAGAAGTTGGCGGAGAGGAATTTTGATATTTTTAGAAAGGCGGGAATTAGGAAAATTGTTACAAATTGTCCGTCGTGTTAT
>CAYYYV010000001.1:11333-13203 GCA_964476225.1 Candidatus Woesearchaeota archaeon
AATGCTTTGAAAAAAAAACGGATTAAGTTCCGAGGAGTTGACGAAGATAGGGAGTTGGTTGCTTATCATGACCCGTGTTATTTGGGGAGGCGTAGTGGAATTTATGAAGAGCCGAGGGAAGTGATTGAGTTGCTTGGGGGGAAGATTATGGAAATGAAAAATAATCGGGAAAATGCTATTTGTTGTGGGGGAAAGGTTTCTGCGAATTTTTCTGAGCTTGCTAAGGATGTTGCTAAGTTGAAAGTAAGAGAAGTTTCTGGAGATGTTACTAAGATTATTTCTCCTTGTGGTTCTTGTTATTCTAATATTACGAGCGGAGTTTCCGCTCGAGTTGGGAGTTCGGAGTCTGGAGTCGAGAGTGAAGATAAATTAAAATCCGTGGAGTTTTCGAGTTTTGTGCTTGGGAAGTTGAGGGGGTTGAGATGAATAAAAGAATTTATAAACTTGAAAATCTATATAATAATACTTTAAGTCCCCGGTATCTCCTTTGGACATGCCGGGCTTTATTTTCTCTTGGAGGTTTTTATGACTAAGAAAGCTATGCTATTTATTGATGCTAACAATTGGTATCATAATCTAAGACATTGGTTTAGGCCAAGCGGAATAGATATTAAAAAAATTGCAGATTTAATTTCAAAAGAAAAGAGTTTGGATATTTTGGAAATAAGATGGTATGTTTCTATGCCGAATAGGGAAGATAATGAAACTATTTATAAAAATCAGAGGGCGTTTTTGGGACACTTGCAAAAACAGGGAGTAAAAATTATCACAAGAAAATTGCAAAAACTTTCTAATAAGGAATTGAAAAGAAAAAGGCAGGATTTGTTGGATTCGTGGGACTTGTGTGAAGTTTGCAAACCTATTGTTGAGGCGAGCTTTTTGGACATAGACCCAAATCAAAAAGAGAAGGGAATTGATGTTTGGATTGCAATTGACATGGTGAAGGAAGCTGTCCAAAACAATATTGATTTTTGCGTTTTGATTTCTGGTGATGCGGATTTTGTCCCGGCGTTAAATTTAATTAAGGAAATTGGGAAAGAGGTCTTATCTGTTTCTGTTCCTAGAGGATATTCAAATGAATTAAGGCAGAAATTCCCTTATATGATTTTGAAAAAAGAAGTGTTAAATAAATGTCTTAAGGAATATAAAAATGAATAAAAATTTAATGAAGGCTTATGAGACTGATGCTTCGCGGTTCAGGGGTAGGGCTTTGGATGTTGTTTTGCCTAGGACGATTGGTGAGGTTATGAAGGCTGTTGTTTCTAATAATAGGATTGTTCCTCGTGGGGCTGGGACTGGTTTGGTGGGTGGTGCTGTTCCGCAGAATGGGTTGGATGTTGTTTTGGATTTGTCTAAGTTGATTGTGATTAGTAATTTTGATGAGGAGAGGATGACGGTTGAGGTTGGGGCGGGGGTGATTCTTGATGATTTGCAGGCTTATGTTTCTCGGAAAGGTTTGGAATTCCCGGTTAATCCTTTGAGCCATGCGGTTGCTACGATTGGGGGAATGATTGCTACTGATGCTGTTGGGGGTCGGGCGGTTAAATATGGTCAGACTAGTCGTTGGGTGAAGTGGGTTGAGGTTGTTGATGGTTCGGGCAATTTGCATCGTAAGGGAGCTACGGAATTGTCGGATTATTCTGGGATGGAGGGAATTACGGGAGTTATTGTTAAGGCTTGTTTGAAATTGTCGTCGAAGAAAAAGCGGACTGCTTCGTTGGTTGAAGTCGATAGTATTGAGAATGTGGTTTCGGTTGTTCGGAATTTGAAAAGAGATAGGAGTGTTTCGATGATTGAGTTTTTGGATAGGCGGATTAGTGCGGGGTTGGGGCTTGAACCGATTTATCATTTGATTGTTGAGTATGAGGAC
>CAYYYV010000001.1:13303-33778 GCA_964476225.1 Candidatus Woesearchaeota archaeon
AGGTTCTTGCTTTGAGGGAGAGGGTTTATCCTTTTGTTGCGGGAGAGGGGTATGCTAGAATTGAAGATATAAAAATTTTGGTTGATAGATTTGAGAAGTTGATGTCGTGGCTTGAGGGGAATGGGATTCCGACTTTTGGGCATTTGTCTCTGGGGATTTTGCATCCGTGTTTTAATCATGAGCAAGAGAAGTTGATTCCTGAGATGATGGCGTTGGTTAAGAGAATTGGTGGGCAGATTAGTGGGGAGCACGGGATTGGTATTTTGAAGAGGGGATTTGTTGAGATTAATGACCAAAAGATTTTGAGGAATGTGAAGAAGCGGACGGATACTATGAATAAATTTAATGTGGGGAAGGTTGTATGAAAATTTTTGATTTTCATATGGGCGCTGTTGCGCCGAGGGTAGGCTTTGCCGATGGTAGCGACTTTGTCGCGATGGTAGTCGCCTTTGGCGATGAGGATAGGCGCTTTGCGCCGGGGCTTGAGTGGCTGGGGGAATGTGATGGAAAGATTTAAATATGTTGGGGGGCTTTGTTAGGTATAACCTCCCCGGTATGACGCAAGGAATGCCGGGAGTCTTTTTTTATGACAACTAAGAAACGTGCGATTATGTTTATTGATGGTAATAATTGGTATCATAATGTTAAGTCGGTTGTTGAGAAGCCGAGGTCGATTGATTTTAGGAAGATGGCGGATGTGATTGCTAAGCGTTTTGATTTGAATATTGTTGATATTAGATATTATAATTCTACTCCTGACATTGAGTTTAGCGAGGAGGTTTATTATAAGCATATGGTTTTTTTGGCGGGGTTGAAGCAGAAGGGTTTGCTTGTCAGGACAAATAAGCTGAAGAAGATTAATGCGAATGGGAAATCGTTGAGGGTTGAGAAGGGGATTGATGTGATGATTGTTGTGGATATGATTAAGAAGACTTTGCTTGAGAAGGAATGCGAGTGTTGTGTTTTGATTTCGGGGGATTCGGATTTTGTTCCGGCGATGAGGTTGGTTAAGAGTGAGGGGAAGGAAATTTTGACGGTTTCTGTTTTGAAGGGTTATGCGAGGGAGTTGTTGCAGGGGGAGTTTCGGTTTTGGATAATGAAGAAGGGTGATGTTGTTAAATGTTCGGGGGGTAGGCATGAAAATTTTTGATTTTCATGTAGACCGCCTTCGGCTGTCAGATCGTTTCGCTGTCAGATCGGAACTTCGTTCCTGTCAGACCGCCTTCGGCTGTAAGACTGACTTGGGCAATGTGGAGGATTGTTATGACTGGTAAGAAGGTTAGTGAGGCGGATAAGATTGAGGCTAATAATTTGTTGGAGGAAGTTGGTGAGATTTTGGAGTCGTGTGTTGGTTGTGGGATGTGTAAGTCGCTTTGTCCGGTGTTTAAGGTTTTGAGGGAGGAGGGGGTTTCGCCGAGGGGGAAGGTTATTTTGTTGTCGGATAAGATTTTAGATAAGGTTATTTTTCAATGTACTTTGTGTGGGGGATGTGAGCAGGCATGTCCTTTGAATGTTAAGGTTTGTGATGCGATTCAGAAAGCGCGTGAGGCGATGGTTTTGAAGGGGCGGGGTTTGAAGTCAAATGAGGAAATGATTGAGAATGTTCGGAAGTTTGGGATGCCTTTTGGGAAGGTTGGGGATTAGGGGAGAGTTTGTTGATTGATTCTTCTGTCCAGTTTTGATCCATAATGAACACCTGCTATTGCGGGGAAAATGGAAGCTGCTAATGTTAGACTGTAGTATATCGCGTTTTCTTTTGTGAATCCTACCTGACTTGCTAGTGCTATTGTTGGAGCTGCGAATCCTATTAGACCTGTTATTATTGCGCATAGATTTTTCATAAAATATTTTATCTAATGTTCTTTATAAAAATTATTGTTTTATTCTAGTGGTGTGTAAACCAAAATTCTAGTTTGTTTTTACTTTTCTTATATAATCTTACAAATCCGAATCTTTCGAATTGGATTGCTGTGCCTTCTTTTAGTTTTTCTAGTTCGGGTTCTCCTAGTCCTTTTTTGATTTCTCCGTCGGGCATTGTTACTTCTACGTTGATGTTGTATGGATTGTGTGGAAGCCAGTGGATGTACTTGGTTCGCTTCGCTGGTAGTTGGTAGTTCGCTTCGCTGTTAGTTGGTAGCGGATCTTTGGAGATGAATGAGTATTCCCTTGGGAGAAGTCTTTGGATGTTGTCGGATTTGAAATTTAGTAAATGCATTAGTCTGTAGTTTCCGTCTTGCATTATGCTCACGTCTTGTTGGGATATTAGAAATTCTTGTCCTGTTTGATATGTTCTGAATCCCAGTTTTCCATTTGGATGAAGTGGAAGTTTCGCGGTTAGGTTTGGAGTTCCTTTGATTGTGATTTTTTGTGGGTTTTCTACGAAAAAATATCTTGGGGCTTTTTCTAGGAGTTTTTTGTTTAGAGTGTATAGAACTTCTATTGGGATTTTTATATTTGTTTTTCTTATTCCCATTCCTAAAATGAATTCTCGAATTGCCTCGGGCTTAATTCCTCGGTCTCTAAGGGATTGGAGTGACCATGTTCGGGGGTCGTTCCATCCGACGTATTTTCCGGAGTGTACTTCTTGTGAGCCTTTTGATTTGGATATTTTTGCGCCTTCGATTTCGAAGAATCCGTTGTAGATTGATTCGGGGTTTTTCCATTTGAAAATGTTTCTTATGAAGTCTTGGACTCGTGTTGACATTTGGTGGTCGATTCCTCTTAGGACGTGAGTTACTCCGAATATGTGGTCGTCGATTCCCCAGGAGAATTCCATTGATGGATAAATTCTATATTTTTTTCCGGTTTTTGCGTGAGGCCTGTCGGAAATTTTGAACATGACTCTATCTCTGAAAGCTGGGTCCGGGTCTTGCATGGAGGTTTTTAGTCTTACGCACATTGAGCCTTCTTTTGCTTTGAATATTTCTTTCCATCTTTTTAATTGTTCTTCTGGGGCGAAATGTCGGCAGGAGCATTCTACTCCTTTTTCTTTAAGTTCTTTCCATTCTTCGTTTTTGCAATCGCAAACATACATGTATCCTTTTTTGAGTAGCTCTTCGGCATATGCGTAGTATTTTTCTATTCTGTCAGATTTGTATATTATTTTTTTGTCGAAGTTTACTCCGAGCCATTTGATTCCTTCTTCGATTAGTTTGTATGCTTCGGGTTCGATTTGTTTGACTTCTGAGCCGATTGTGTCGTCCATTACTAATAGGAGTTTGCCGTCGTACATTTTGCAATATTCGTCATTTAAAATTAAGGGTCTTGCGTTTCCGATGTGCAGTGGTCCGGACGGGAATGGAGCCATTCGCATTACGACTTTTCCTTTTTCGGCATTTGGTAATTCTTTGAGACCTTCTCGGATTTCTCTTTTTGAAGTTTTGGAATCTAGTTTTGAGAATTGTTCTTGTTGTTTTTTTAGGGGGAGGGCGTTTACTTCTTTTAGGACTTTTTGTATTGTTGGCATGATGTCTTTTATTTTTGATTTTTCTAAACCTTCTGCGAAAAGCCCGGCTAAAACTGCTCCTTGGTTAGCTTTGCCTTTGTATTTGATTGCGTTTTCTAGGGCGTAGGCTTGGATTAATTCTTTTGGAATTAATGTTCTTGGTTCTTGGTTCTTGGTTCTTGGTTCTGTCATAATATATAGAAGGAATTGGAAGTTTTAAATCTGTTGGACTACCAGCCCATGACGCCGACAGAGTTGTTTGATGATTGACTGATGTCGAGTTTTTTCTCTAGGAGTTCGATTCGGTTTTCGAGTTTGTATATTTTGTTGTCTAGTGCGGTTATTCTTTCGGACTCGTCTTTGTTTGTTGATGCTGTGGGAGTTGAACTTGTGGACGAGGTTGAATCCATAAAGCCGAAAAATTCTGAATTTGAAGAGGGTGATGAAGATGTTTCGGTGTTTGTTTGTTTTGTTCTATTTCCAAATTCTACGAAGCCGTCTCGGTCTGTTGGGACTACAACATCTTGTTTTGGTATTCTTACGACTCCTCTTCTTTGGAGTTCTCGTACATCTATCATTCTTTTTTTCTTTCTGAAAAGCATAATCAGATCAGGGATGGGGTTTATTTAAAGGTTAGGGCGAGCGAAAACGTTTATATAATGCTTAAGGAACCAAGGTTCCTTAGGGCTTCGATTTCCTTTGAGATAGTTTTATATAATATTGATTCTAAATATCGTTATGAGTGATGAAAAACCGGTGAGGAATATAGCTGAGGCGATTGAGCGTGTTATGTTGGCTGTGTATAAGCCGAGGCAATTGGATGCGATGGGAATGTGGGATTATGATGGATCATATAAAGATAAAGATAAAGAAGATAATGAGAATAAGAATGTGAATGGGAAGTTTAAGCCCACTTCTCAACATGAACTTGGTTTTGATTCTCAGCAGAATCAATTGGAGCCTTCGTATTATTGGTTATTGGATTGGATTGGCGAGAGGGGTTGGAAGTGGGAAAAGTTGGTTGATAATTTTATGGCTTCGCCGGGGTCTGGGCAGTTTAGTGAGATGAATATGAAGGCGACGAAGATGCAGGAGGAGGGGATGAAAATTCTTGGTGGGATGAATCAGGTTATTAAGTCTGTTTTAAATTTGGTTTATGATTTGAAGGAGTTTGAATTGAGGTTGGCGCATTATGATGATTATAATTCTGAAGATAAGGGAAAGAAGGAAACGGGGACTTTGGCGTTGAAGCAAATTTGGTTGGATAATGTTGATTTGAAACGAGGGCGGGGTGCGATTCATCAGATGGCGACGATGGAGATGGGTTTTTCTACTTTGAGGGAAGCTTTTATAATGGCGAATTCTGTTGAGGATTTGAAGAGGATGAATAAGGACGAGGAGGGCGGTTTGATTAATGACCAGGTTATGAGGATTTTGATTCCGAGGATTAGCGAGTTTTTGAAGTGGACTTCTTATTCGGAGAAGGAGTTGAGGAAGCGATTTAGTATTGAGAAGAATTATTTGAGGTCGCAGGTTGAGACGATTAAGTTGTATTCTGGTTGGATGAAACCGTATTTGATTGCGGCTGAGAATTTGAGGCAACGAGGTTTTGAGAAGGATGCTGCTTTGGTTAATTCTTTTTCGACTTCGATGTTTCAGTTGGAAATATTTTCTGAGAAGGATGTTGTTCTTGAAGAGGGTCCCCATGAGGGGCCGCGTAAGGGGAAGCGGGGTTACAAGAGTATTTTAGTTATTGATTTTGAATTTCGTGGGCATGTTTCGCAAAGGGTGACGCAGAAGGGTGATTATGGTTTTGGAATGGGGGGAAAAATAAATATGAGATATAAGAGTTATTGTTTGAATGATGAGGAGATTGCTGCGGCGAAGGCGCTTTTGGAAAAGGCTGATAGGGATAGTGCTTTGAATTTTTCTAGTGATGTTGCGGCTGATGCTTTGAAGGATTTGAAAGAGGATTTGGATTATTTTTTGATGAGCGATGAGGATAAGGCGAATGTTGAATTTGAGGGGAAAAAGAAGGAGGCGGATAAAATAGATATTAATCCGTTTTCTGCTTTGTTTGGGTTTGGGAAAAAGAAGCCTAAGAAACCTAAGAAGGGTGAGAAAAAGAAGCTTGAGACTATGGAGGAAATTGAGGAGGCTATTGAGGCTATTAAGAGAGATAGTTTTGTTGAGAAGATGTTGCGGGGGGAGGGTTCAAAGATCGCTTCTACTTGGTTGCACTTCGCTTACGATATTTACAAGAAGGCTCATAAGATGGCTTCGGCAGAGGGTGAAGGGTTTGAGACGTATGAGACAGATAAGGTTGATGAATATTCTGAGGGCGATGATGTTGGGTTTTTTGGGATGTTTAAGGGAAAGGAAAGTCACTGAGGCGTCTTTGACTCCGAGGGTTGGACATCTTTGATGCCCGAAGGTTGTCGTCTTCGTCTCCGAGGGTTGCGACTTCGTCGCGAGGGTAGGCATCAAAGATGCCGGAGCTTAGTGGTTGTGTTTTTAGAAAGGTAAATAAAGTTTGTTTCTATGTAATTGTATGGTAAAAATTAGGGAAATTAAAAATAGAGCTTCTGAGGAAAATGAAGACGTTATTGAAGATATTATTGAAGAAGTTGAAGGAGGTATTTTTGATGAGGATTTTGAAGAGTTTGATGAGGAGGATTTGGCCGAGCCTGTTGATAATTTTGAGGAGATTGATGAGGAGGCGCCGGCTAGTGATTTTGATATAGGGAGTACGATGTTATCTATTTCGGCTCCGGTTGAAAGTTGGAGTGGGCAGAATTTGGAGGATACGCTTAGTCGTGAGAGAGTAGAGAAAGATTGGAGCGATGATGAAGATGCTTTTGCTGGGGATTTTTATAAAAGTTCTGCGGGTAATGATGTTTATGGCGTGGTGGGTAACGACGTTTACTCTTCGGGCGGTGGTCGGGGTAATGATGTTTATAGCGAAGGTGGGAGTGGTGGCACTTATGATTCTGGGAAAGATGGAAATTATTCTTCTACTCCTGGAGATGTCGGCTCTTTGAAAAGTCATGAAGAGGTTAAGGATAATCGGAGGGGTGGTTCGATGTTGGAGAGTATGGGATTTGAGGATAAGGGAAAGAAAAAGCATGATGAGTTTACTCGGGAATTTGTTGCTCTTGGTGATAAGGACGCGGCGTAAAGAGGAAAGCTTTGCTTTCTGATGGTGGTCGTTCTTTGAGCGACGTGGTAGCGGTTTCTTCGCGATGGTAGGCATCGAAGATGCCGGGGCTTGGTGGCAAAACAATTAGTTTTATATAATAAGGAGAGTTTATGTTTTTGGTGATGTATGGCTGAAGGGAAAAATAGTTATGAGGGTTTTTATGAAGGGGGTGCGAGTTCGCTTAGTCCTGATTATGGGAATTTTACTGGGTATAGAATGAGTGCTGCGCAGTTGGGTTTTCCGGGTTCGCCACAGACTGCTAATCAGTTGGGTGAGGCGGTTAATGCTATGAAGCAGGGCGTTAAGGCTTTTGAGGTTACGATGTTGCAGGCGGATACTGGCGAGACAATTCCTAAACAACATTTTGCGGAGATGCGAGCTTTGATGAAATTGAGTGGGGTTAAGCCGTCGGTGCATGGTCCTTTGATTGATGCTGCGGGTTTTGATGAGAAAGGGAACTGGGGACAGGAGCTGGGTCGGCAGAGTAATGAGCGGAGAATGTTTGATACTATTGAGAAGGCGGCGATGTTAGATTCTAAGGGAAATGTTCCGGTTGTTTTTCATTCTTCAGCTGGTGCTCCTGGTGCTGAGTTTCGTCCGGGGGATAAGAAGGCTGGTGAGAAGGAAATTATTATGGAGAGGGGTGCGATGATAAATAGGGAGACTGGTGCGGCTCAACTTATTAAGAGGGAGTATAAATTTAGGCCGGAGTCGCCAGAGTCTTTGGAGAAAGGTGGGGATCGGGTTCTTGAAGATGGAAAGGTTGTGTTTAAGGAAATTAAGGGTCGTCCTGCTGGGGTTTTGTTTAGTGCGGAAGGGACTATCGGTGCTGCTAATTTGGGTGATTGGGAAGAGAAGTTGATGGGGGTTGCTCAGATGAATAAGCATGCGGAGGAGATTATAGGCTCTGCTCCTTTAAAGTTAGGGGAATATCAGAATGCGGTGATGGTTGGTAATAAAATTATTGATTATAAAACTGGAGAGGAGCTTCCTCTTTTTGATGAGGAGAGCGGGCAAAGGAATTCTTATGACCAGATGAGGAGAGCGGGACTTTTTCTTGATAATGCGGAGTTATCTTTTAAGGGTGCTTTTCATCAGGCATATAAATATGGGAATCCTGAGCAGAAAAAAAAGTTGAAGAAGTTGTCGGAGGATTATGCTAAGAAGCTTGAGGCTAGTTCTGAAATTGTTCCTGTTAATGGAAAAAGGGCGGGGGTTAATATTTGGAGTTCTGTTCAGAGGAAGCATCTTATTGATGAATCTCTTGGGACGTTGAGGGAGCTTACGGATCCTAGTTATGGGGGAAAACTTCCCGAAGTTTACCAGGAATCGAATGCGTTTGCTATGGATAAGGCGGCGACTACTTTTGGTAATTTGGCCATGAAATCTTATGATGAACTTGGTGGGGATAAGGCTCCCATCTTGGCTATTGAACCGTTTCATCCTGGAGCTGGTTTATCTGGGACTGATGATATGATTAAGTTGGTTAAGAAGTCTCGAGATAATTTTGCGAAACACTTAGTTGAGGATAAGGGTTTCAATAAAGGTAAGGCTAAGAAGGTTGCCGAGGAGAAAATTGGTGTGACGTGGGATGTTGGGCATATTAATATGATTAAGAAGCAGGGGTTTACGGATAAGGATATTGCTAAGCAGACGAGGAAGATTGCGCCGATGGTGAAGCATGTTCATTTGACGGATAATTTTGGTTATGCGGATACGCATTTGGCGCCGGGGATGGGGAATACTCCGATTAAGAAAATTATGGAAGAGTTGGAGAAGACTGGGCGGCTTGGTGAGATGAGGAAGATTGCTGAGTCTGGGGCTTTTGTTCAACATTTTAAAACTTCTCCACATCCTTTGACTATGGCGGCTTTTGGTTCTCCGATTTATTCTATGTCGCAGGGGCCTTATTTTAATCAGGCTCATCAGATTAGTGGTTCGTATTCGGGTGGCTATGGGACGCTTAATCCGCAGACGCATCATTCTTATTTTGGGGCTGGGTTTACGACTATGCCGGTTGAACTTGGCGGACAGATGCCGGGCGGGGAGTCAAGGTTTGGTGGGACGCCGATGTCATGATTTGTTAATAATGACAGATGGTAGGTGCTGTTGCGCCGAGGGTAGAAACTTTGTTTCTGGTGGTAGTCGCTTTTGGCGACGATGGTAGGCATTGAAGATGCCGGGGCTTGTTTGAGTATTTAATAAGCTTTATAAAATATGATTACTGTGTATTAGAAAGATGGTGAAGAAGGTTGTGAAAAAAGAAGGTGCTAAAAGGATTACTAAAGCTTTGAAAGAGGTTTCTCCTACTTTGGGAATATCGGGGGAGCGGGAGATTGCTGCGGATTTTGCCACGAAAGTTTATCAGGAATTTGATCAGATGATTAAGTCGATTGTTTTGTTTGGTTCTTCGGCGAGGCAGATTGCGACTCCGGATTCGGATATTGATATTGTAATTATTATTGATGATGTTTCGGTGAGGTGGGATAACGAATTGATTGCGTGGTATCGTGAGGAGCTTGGGAAAATTATTAGGAAGAATCCTTATGCGAAGGCGTTGCATATTAATACTGTGAAGTTGTCGACGTGGTGGGATGATATGATGAGGGGGGACCCGGTTGTGCTTAATGTTTTGAGGTATGGGGACGCGCTTATAGATTTTGGTGGGTTTTTTAATCCGTTGAAGGTTTTGTTGAAAGAGGGGAAGATTCGTTCTACGCCGGAGTCGATTTATACTTTGTTGCAGAGGGCGCCGGGGCATTTGACTCGGGCTCGGCAATCGATGCTTGCGGTTGTTGATGGACTTTATTGGACGATGGTTGATTCTGCGCATGCGGCTTTGATTGCTGCCGACGTTATGCCGTCTTCTCCTGAAAATATTCCTGAGGTTTTGACTGAGACTTTTGTGAAGAGTAAAAAGTTGAAGAGTAAATATGTTGATTATTATGCGGAGATTCATGCGGTTGCAAAGCGGATTGTTCACGGGAGTTTAACTTCTGTTAGGGGTGAAAAATTGGATGATTGGTTTGAGAAAGCGGATTCTTTTTTGGGTGAGATGGCTAGTCTTGTTGATAAGTTGATTGATGAGAAGGGTTCTGATTTGAAGGTTTGAACCTTATTCGAAATTTCTTTTAGAAAGTTCTCATCTAAAATCGGTCGTTCTACTTCGCGATTTTTAGGGTTCGGATTTGAAGGTTTAGGGGGTGGCGGGTGCTGTTCTTTTTTTGATTGCACTTACTGTTTCTTCAAAAAGTGTATCCGTTAATTCTGGAAGCATTGCGAAGTCTGTTCTCGTTTCTTCGAGTTTTGTCTTTTTGTTTCTTATTTCTGTAAGGTATTGTGCTTTTTCTTTCGCATCAAAATGTTGTGGCATATTTCTTAGTTTCTTTTCTTCTTCTGTGTCTATTGTTTCAAGTTCTGTTTGATAGGCAGTTCTTAGAGTTGTTAGTCCCCTGTGCGTGCTTGCAATGAAACTGTCTGTGCCAACTTTTGCGATTGCTTTGAGTGCTGTTCTTTGTTCGGATTCTATATCTATTCTAAGTGCTTCATCTGAGAATTTTACAATTATTCCTTTCATGTAGTCTGGTGCGGCAGCTATTCTTGCTTTTAGGTGGGCTTTTGGATCTTCTTTTATTGTTTTTATTCTTGCTTTTGCTTCACTAACCGTTTTTATTGCTGTGACATATTCCCTTGATCCTTGTATCTTTGAACCTTCTTCTGGAGAAAACGCGTATGCTATTTCTGTTCTTTTTTGTTCCTCTATTTTATTGGCGATTGGTTTGGCGTGTTTGCTGATGAATTCTTCCAATCCTTCACCGTAAGCCTCTTTTATTTGTCTGATTTCTAATGCGATAGCATTCTCTGTTCTCCCTTTCGTTTTTAGTCCTGTGGCATCTCGATAAGCCTCTAGTCCTTCTGTTGTCGATGGGTTTGCTTTTAAAAGTTTTTCTGAGAAATTTGCTGCGCTAGTTAATGTCTCTGAATCATAATGAGGATTGACTGTTTTGTATCCTGAATTCGGATTTCTCAGTTTACCCATTATTCCTTCTAATGTGGTTGTCATAACTTATGTAGTCGCTTATCCTTTATAAAGTTTTCTATCCGTTGTATCTACAAAGGGGTAACAGTTAATTAAAAATATCTTCTTTTTTAGGATTTTCTTCTTCTGTCTCTTCTATAATCTCTATGTCGCTTTTGGGTTCCTCTGCTCTTTCTTCTATTTCTTTTTCTATTGATTCTTTATTATCAATTGTCTCGATCGAAACTTCTGGTTTCGATGTTGTTGGTTGTTGGTTTTCAGTTATTGGTTTTTCTCCTGTTTCTAGTTTGTGTATTAATTCTGATATTTCTTTTGCTACGTCGGCGTTTACTGAGATTGAGTCGATGCCTTGTTTGACTAGGAATTCTACCATTTCTGGTTTGGAGCCTGCTTGTCCGCAGATTGAGGTTTCGACTCCATTGGCTTTGCATTCTCGGATTACTCGTGAGATTTGTTTTAGGACGGCCCAGTTCATTTCGTCGTAGATGTATTGGACGTCTTCGTTTCCTCTGTCGATTGCTAGTGTGTATTGTGTCAGGTCGTTTGTTCCGAAGGATATGAAATCTATTCCTTCTTTGCAGATGTCTTTGATTAAGATTGCAGCGGCTGGGGTTTCTATCATTACTCCGAATTGGACGTTTTTTATTTCTAGTTCGTTGAAGATTGCTCTTGCTTGTTTTACTTCATCAACTGAAATTATTTGTGGGAACATTACTCCGAATTTGTGTCCTTTTTCTGCTAGCTCGTTTATTGCTTCGAGTTCTGCTTTGAAAATTTCTTTGTGTTTTAGCGAGAATCGAATTCCGTGGTCTCCTAACATTGGATTTTTTTCAGTTTCTTTTGGGGCTCCTTCGAGATTTGAATATTCGTCGCTTCGGATATCTGAGGACCTGACCCAGATTGGTTTTCCGATGAACGTTTCTGCGATTTTTCCTAATCCTTCTTTTAGCATTTCTTTGTATTCATTTAATTTTCCTTCTTTTTTGTAAGCTAATGGGTGTTTCCCGGCGGTTGCTATTAAACCTTCTAATCTTACTAATCCGATTCCGTCTGCTTCTGTTTTTGCTGCTCGTTCTGCGAATTGTGGGAGGTCGACTAGGACTTTGATTTTTGTTTCTGTTTCAACTACTGGTAATATTTCTACTGATTTGTTTTCGGCTTTTCCTGCGAAGACTTTTCCGTGGAATCCGTCGACTGTTATTTCGTCACCGTCTTTTAAAACGTCTAGTGCGTTTTGTGCTCCGACGATTGCGGGGATTCCCATTTCTCGTGAGACGATTGCGGCGTGTGCGGTTACTCCGCCTTCGGATGTTAGGATTGCTGCGGCTTTTTGCATTGTTACGACCATGTCGGGATTTGTCATTGTTGTTACGAGGATGTCCCCTTTTTTTATTTTCCCAAGGTCATCCATTGAATAAATTATTTTTACGATTCCTGATGCTACTCCTGGTGAGGCTGCCATTCCTTCTGTTAAAAGTTGTCCGTCTATTTCTGCTTGTTTTTCGCCTGTTGGTTTTTTTAGAGTTGTAATCGGTCTCGTTTGTAAGATGTATATGTTTTCGTTTTCTATTGCGAATTCTATGTCTTGTGGTTTGTCGTAATGTTCTTCGAGTTTGATTGCGTATTCTGCGAGTTGTTTTATTTCGTAGGTTTTTAGGACTCTCTCGGTTGATTTCTCTGGGGTTAGTTGGACTGTTTTGGTTTGCCCTCCGGATGTTCTTATGATTGCTAATTTTTTATCGGAGACTTTTTCGTCTATGATTTCAAGTTTTCGCGATGTGGAGTATTGGTCGGGTTTTATTTTTCCTGAGACGATTCCTTCGCCTTGTCCGAATACTGCCTCGATTAATATTTCTTCGTTATTTTTTACGGGGTGTCTTGAAAACATTACTCCGGATTTGTCTGAGTTTACCATTTTTTGGACGATTGCTGCGATGCCGACTAGTCCTTCGTAGCCTTTTTTCTTTCGATAGTAGAAGGAGCGTGCGGTGAAAATTGAGGCGAAGCATTGTTTTATTTTTTCAATTAGTTCGCGGTTTCCTTTTACGTTTATGAATGAATCTTGTTGGCCTGCGAAGGATGCTCCGGCCTGGTCTTCTGCTGTTGCTGATGATCTTACTGAAACGAAGATTGGTTCTCGTGCTGATTTTAGGATTGCTAGTGCTCCGGGCGAGCCTTCCATTCCTGCTAGGTCGACGTTGAAATGGTCGTATGCTTCGAGGATTTCTTTCTCTAAGATTTCTGGCATTTTTGCGTTGATTATTAGTTCTCGGATTTCTTTTGTTCTTTCGGTTAGTTTTTCGGTGTTGTCAACATCGATTGTGTGCATGATGTCTTTTATTTGTTGTTCGAGTTTTGTTTCTTTGAGGAATAAGTAGAATGCGTCTGTTGTTACGACGAATGCTTGGGGGACGGGGAATTTTGCGTTGAACATTTCTCCGAGGTTTGCGCCTTTGCCTCCTGCGAGTTGTAAATCTTTTTTGAAGAGGTCAGAGAGCCATGCAATATATTTATCACCCATGTTTGTTACTAACTTTTATTATATTTAAATGTTGAGTATTGTATGATGGGTTGTGGGGATAGATATTTATAGAAGAAGGTCTTTCGGTTTGGATGAGAGTCAGAGGAATTGGTGTTTGTTTTATTGTGTTGAGTATTTTAATTTCTTTGACTAATGTTAGTTTTACCGGGGCGGTTGTTGGCGTAGGATTATATGGTTTTTTGAATTTGGTTGCGGTTGCTTTTTTTCTTGCTGGGATTGTGATGCTTTTTGCTTCTGGAACTTTGGAGCAGGTGGCTGATTCTAGTGCTATTTCTCCTGGTGAGCTAATGGAGCGTGTCGATAATGTTGGACCCCATGGAGATAAGGTTGTTGTCGCTGACACTTCTGCGTTGGGGGTTTATACAAAGAGAGGTATTTGTGTTTTAATGGATGGCTTGAGTGAGAAGTATGGCGGGGCAGTTATTCCTGGGTCGGTTCTTAGAGAGCTTAGGGGGCCTGTTGCTGATTTAAGAGACCCTGTCTTAAAGAGAAGTGTTCCTCCTTTTGATAATTATAAATTATTTTTGGGCGAGGCTAGAGAGTGTCTTGAAACTAGTAGGAAGGCCTTTTATCATCATGAAATTATTCCTATTATTCTTGGTGAGAAGGAGGCTCCTAGCTCTAGGCGTGAGGCGGCTCCTTATATCGCTGCTGTTAAGAAATTGATGAGGGATATTTTTTCTAGTGGAAAGGCGTTAAATAGGAGGAATTTGGTTGGAGAATCTGAGCGTCATTGGAAGGTTTCGGATACTGATGTTGATGTTTTGGCTGCTGCTATGGCTGAAGCGAGTAGGGGGAGGGACGCTATTCTTGTTGAGAGAGATGTTGATTTTAAGTATGCTGTTGGAGCATTAAGGAGAAAGAATCCCAAATTAGGTTTTAGGGTTCATCTTGTTGATACCTATAAGGCTTAGGTTTTGTGTTTGTTTTGGGCGGCTGCCCATTTATGCCTGTATGATGTTATGTATAGGTTGTAAAGTATATGTTTTGATATAGTATATTGTAGTATATGGGTTTGAATAAATTTTTTTGAAATAAAAAAGGTTTAATATATTGTGTAAAGTATATGTTTTGATATAGTATATTGCTTAGGGAACTAACATTTTCCTGAAGCTTCACCCTCCCTTGAGTTAGCTCTAAATATATACTCTAAAGTATATATTTAGATATATATATTGTAGTATATAGGTTGGGGCCAAAAAAAAAACTAAGTTCCCGAAAGGGTGTAATTAGTTTTTCTCTAACCTAACGACTAAGCAGTTATCGCGATATCGACTTCTTCGTTCTTTGGCAGTAAAGAGATGTTTCGCGCCTCTGTCTTTTTTCCTATGACGAAGAGGTCAAACTGTACTACATCTCCTTTAGCAATGGGAAGACGGGGAAGACGGTCTTCGAACCAAGACAGTTTGAAGAAGACATCTTCTTCAAATCCCCGACAATCAAAGGGTATGTGGATAAAGCCATAGCTTTTACATCCGATAACCCTTCTTACAACTCCGACTACTCCGTGACTAATTAATCGATGTTCTATCATCTTCATCCTTGATTTGAGTTGAGGTCCATAAGAACAAGAAGGTGCAGGGCTAAAGATTCCAGCCGTAGCATTCTCTTTGAACCCTGTACCTTTGTCAACAACTGATGCTCAGATGTTCGGTTTTTTATTCGATAAGCGTGTTTCCTTTCCTTGGGGTTGAACTTCTACTTCTTGGGTTTGGGATTGCGCTTGCGATTAGCAAGAGAATCAACTTTTGTCGATCCTTCAGCTACTTTATTCTCCCTCTTCATCGCCTCATACACCTCTCTTCTGTGAACAGGAACATGAGGGGGTGCATTAATCCCAAGCCTTACCTTTCCTCCACGAATGTCAACGACAGTTATTTCAATGTCGTCTCCAATCATGATGGTCTCATTGCGTTGCCTACTCAGAACGAGCATAAGGCGTCCTTTCCTTGTGGGGAAGATTGGATTGTGTTTCTGCTTGTTGTTCGCATTGTTTCCCTAGAAGGGGAAGGGAACTCCGATGGAGCCAAGGATGACTCCAATTATTACTGCGAAAGCCATTCCTGCTATGAAGGGTAGCCACCACGAGATTTCACGCATTTGGCTAATGACCTTTCTGATCTGTTTCATGATGTGTTCTCCTTCCGTAGATGTGGTCGTTGTGGATAAAGCCACCAGGCTTTGTTAATCACAGCAAAGAGGACCCAAGGAATCGAACCCTGAACCCTTGAGATCTCTGCCCTAAGTGTCGGGCGTGTTGGTGCTGTTTACTGCTCCATCTCAGGCTGTCTTTTCGCCATGGCTTTAATTTTTTTTGGTGTTGCTTTGGCGATAGACACTACAAGGAGCAGGAGGGAAAGTGTCGTCATTGCTCCAAGGAGTAGGAATGCCCAGGTGAATCGGCCGTTGAACTGCCTGGCGTCGCCCGTCTCGATGATGTTTGAGATGGCGGCTGGAAGTTTAATGGCTTCTTCGATGCTTCTTTGAACCACGTATACCGCGTTGTTCATGCCGTCGGAGTTAAGCCATGCGCTGATTGCATCTCCGACAGATATTGAGACGAGCAGGGCGAAGTGGTAGAGCAATGGAATGGCTAGGAGTCTTGCCGTGTTTTTTATTACGGACCATTCTCTTAGCCAATACTCCGTCCCAACGAGTACGAACATTGCCCATGAAAGAGCGATGAACATGTTGCGTGAGTTTTGTGCATCCTCGTTGGTTAGGAGTAGAGCGGGTATGACGAAGACCCACATTGCTCCCTTGAGGATTTTTTTATATTTCATGACTTCCTCCTAATTCTCGAGAGCGGTTTGTGCTCGTTTGTTGAGTTCAACGGCGGCGCGTCCTCCGCTGTGATCACTTGTGAGCGTGTTCGCGGAAGAGGGGTACTCGTTTCCACTTCTGCTTTCTGTAGTGATTGTGGCTCCGTCCTTTCCCTTGAGCTGGAGATTGCCGTAGTTCGGGCCAATCTCGTCGATGGTCAGCGATGAAGTGTAAGCGACACCTCGGACGGCGACACAGCCTCCGCAGAAAACTACGAATGTGAGCATTACAGCTATGAGCATTTTCTTGAGCATGAGTCTTCTCCAATGAGAAACCTTCGGGAAGGTGTCCAGCCGTTCCCAGTGAGGAAGAATCCGTTCACTTAGTTGCGTCCGTGCACATCAGAGAACAACACGGCATTGCTATGTTTACCATCTCCTTACATAAAGAGAATAGTAAAGGCTGCACCGATCCAGAAACACCACCGAGACAAATGAACTAACTCAGTGTAAATTATCTGAGACATAATTTAACTGTCTCCTAAAAAAGTTCCCAGAGAAACAAGTCACCAGAAAGGATTTGAACCTTTGACCTTCGCTTTGAAAACAGCGACGCTCTAACCTACTGAGCTACTGGTACGGTTTGGAAATATAATGTCCGTCCGGCAGTGCGCGCGGAATTCACACTGTGCCTACTCGGTTCATGGAAAGCGGGGATTCTTTCCAGTCAGGATTCCGGACAGACATCACGCCACTCCAGTCGTTCGTCACTTTCGTGGCGGTGGCGTTAAAAATAACCAATGGCCCGATCTGTGTGCTCGCTTCACAGTGTCCGGGAAAGGAGGATGGAAACCGGGCTCGGGCCATTGGCTGTGAGGGTTTACTTCGGAGTGTTTGTTGAGGGTGCTGTTGCTGGTGGGGAGACTTGCTGCGACAGGTGAATCTTTTGCCTGGACTTTACCAGATTGTCGTGGGCGTACATCTTTTTCCCCATATCGGTGAGTATGATGAAGAAGCTTGTATAAATCATCATGAGAATTAATCCCAGGATAACGCTTTTGTTTTTACTTCCTTGCAAGTCTTTGAAGATGAGGGCGAGTTGCAGAATCATGAGAATTCCGAAAATGACTCCCGTGGTAAGGACCCTCTCTGTGTTGATGTACGACATGGCAATCACTCCTAATACAATGAGGGTAAGGGCAATTATCACGATGCGTACGAGCCGGTTTTTTAAAGGCTTTTTTAACATAACAAGCTCCTTCTGTTCCCAGTTTGATTGTGTTGGTCACCGTTGCTGCAACAAACCTATCCGTTGGTTTGTAAGACCTCCTGTAGGATTTGAACCTACGGCACTTTTGGAGGTCATGTTTACTTCATCCGAATGCTAGCCGATTGCATTTCCTTTCTTGTTGGAACGCCCTAGCTAGTGGGGGCGGGCTGCGGGGTTACGACGCACATGAAGTGTCTCTCGATAGCGTCTAAGTTGTCACCCGTCAGGATGGGAACGCCCAGGCTTTCGAGAGGCTCTTTTTCCTGGAGGTATCCCTTTGCTAGCCTTTTTGCTAGCCTCATTGCGATCTCCCATCCTTCCGGAATTTCGGGGCCGATGAAGGTGGCTGTGATGGGCCCTCTCTTTTTGTATTCAAGCTCGAGGGGGATAATTCCACCCGCTTCTTCTGTGCCCAGCCCCCCGAGGAATGCGTTGACATGTCTTTTTTGAGTAGATATGCCGACGACTTTCTGGGTGCCGACTAGTACGTAGAGCTTCATGATAGACTCCGTTGTGAGATGAGACGTAGTATCCCTTGTTACGAAACGGACAACACTGTAAGATACAGCGGTTAAGCCTGTGTTGTTTTGCAGCTTTCTCTCCTTTTCTTATGTAGAGTTATGCTACTGCCTGAATCCGTATTGGGGAGTGAACCTTGGCGGTCCTTTAGGGGGAGGTCCTTTCATATCCCCTTCTTGACCTGTTCCAGCCGCCATCGAAAGTGCTTCTTTCCGTCTCTGGTCTCGAAGTCCTCTCTTTCTTTTCCGTTCCTCTTTTGCCATAGCGCTACTCCTTTAGCGGAAAGCTTTTTTATTGTCGTTGTCGGCGTCGCCGAAGGATTGTCAGGCCGCCGATAGCGAGGAGGGCGAGGGTTGCCGGTTCGGGCGTGTGGAAAGTGCCGTTCATGGAGATGACTAAGTATTCCTCGTTTTCCCACGAGTAACTTCTTTCGTCGACGTCGCAAGAGATGCCGTAGATTTCGGCCGATGGCGAGTCGATGTAGATTGAAGTCCATGTCTCAATGTCCGCGGTGACGATTTGCGTGGGTTCATCGTAACTTCCGTCTTCATTTCGCTCTGGCCAGATGTAGTCGTAGCCGTTGCGGATGGTTCCTCTCATCGAGATTCTGAACCCGTCAGCGTCGTATTCTTGGTCGACGGTGACGTATTCAAACTCTTCTGCCGTAGGGGCTGCGTCCACTATGAGATAAGTCGTCTGGGTGGAGAATTCCCGTAGTCCGGGGTCGCTTCCCTTGTAGGAATACGTCTGGGAGATGCTAGAGTAGGAATCTGTCGGGACGAAATATCGTCCACTTTTTCCGTCGTTGAAGACCGTCGTGGAGAAATAGGCATTGGCCGATTCTTCTCTGTTGCTGAAGTAGGTGTTCCAGCTCACGCCCTTGTCTGGGAGATACGCTCCAGAACTGACGCTGAAGTTGCTTGTGAGGCCTACCGGACTGCTTGTGCCGCCGCCTGAGCCGCCGCTGGTGCTGTTGCCGTCGGTATTTGGCAAGAGCGTGACCGACGGGTAGTAGTCGATCAAACTGGACATACTTGCGCCGAATGCTGTCGTCGAGTTGGTTACAATGATTATGGCGCTGACTATTGCGAGTGCGGTCAAAAGGGTCGTGCGTTTCATGGTGAGTCTCCATTATAGGGTCTGCGTTAGTCCTAACCCCATTGGCAGGACTTACCTCCGAACCTCCGAAACTTATTGCTGTTGTGCGAGTTTGTGACTCCTTTCATTTTTTTAAGTTTTGCTTGTTTTGTTAGAGTTCGGTTCCAAGTGCGGCATTATGTAAAAAGAGAAGAGATGGGACTACGCTACGGGGAGGGGCGTAGATGCTCGTGAAAGAAGCACATTCTAGTTGGAGGGGGTCGGCTCCGTTGTGTCTAGAATTCCCATCTCTATGGAGGGTAAAATAGCTCCTACGATGTGGGCAGCGCCGGGGCACATCGGATCAACAAGCTGGGAGATGCACACGGCTTGCGATCAATTCCTTTTTCCAGCCGCCACGGCTAAGGAATCAGGAGCGTTTGGGGTTGGTGAGTCTAATCTCCTGCATAGCAGGTATTGTTACAACAAAACCCTCTGTGTTTTACGGGCTTGGGACCGTCATAATACTCACGTATTATGGCCACATTAAACTCCCTTGAAAAAGAGTGGGGGTTTTACCGCTACTTCCTCTCAGTATTAAAAGTTGATTATTCGGCCGGAGGGGTGGGCTTTTTACTGTTAAATCCCCGAATAATCCAGCCAAATACAAGAAGAAAAATACCTCCTAAAAAGAACGGTAAGTAAAGCCTTGCTTGGGATACAAAAATCGAGGTAAGCATACACAACGATCCCAAAACCGTCAAGATTGTCGCAACGATAAGCCAACTGATTCGTTTCATCATCTTTCTCCTTCATCCAATAATAGGATGATTTTGAGGTATTCCACACTACATAGCATGAAATTATGTCGTAAACCAAGGTATTCCATCCTGGAATGTTTTGGGTTATAGCTTGCGCTAGAAGTTTTCAGAAAAGATTTCTCTTTTCTGAGGGTATTTCGTCGGGTTTTTCAACCTAACAAGGAGATTTTCCTTTAACCACACGTTTTACTTGATAACTTAAACTTTACTTTTGGGGTAAAGTGGTTATCGGGGTGTTTATGGGTGTTACTTTTGGTCGTCGTTGTGTGTGGTTTTTGTGTTTGTTTGTGAATATAATAGTGAAAACAAGTAAGCTGTCTTACTTGTTATGCTAGCCGGATAATTTTTTTCCAGCCTTTGTCGTTCTTTATTTCTTTAATTTTGATTAATCCTTTTTCTTCTAAGGTCTTTTTTGTGTTCGTTCCTTTTCTTGCTGAGAGTCCGATTTGTCGGTATACTTCAGTTGTGCTTAGAGTATGGTTTGGATTTTCTTGCAAGAATTCTACGAAGACTTGCTCGGCCTGATTCTTTGAATCAGGAGTTTGTAGTTTGTAGTTTGTAGTTTGTAGTTCTTCTGTTTGTATACACTCTTCAGTGACATCTTTCTTTTTAAACGTTACTGTTAACTGATTTTCGAAGGCTTTGTTTACGGCTGTCATTATATCTGAGCTTGTGTAATTTCCTTGTGTTTTTGATTTTTCTAGTATTTTTTCTATTTGTTCTAGCGGGACTCCAGCGTCGACGTGCGCGGTTATATATTCGTAGATTATGTTTTGGACATCGTTTAGTGTTGGAGACTTC
>CAYYYV010000002.1:0-2981 GCA_964476225.1 Candidatus Woesearchaeota archaeon
GATATTTCTTTAATAGCTAATGATCGATTTATTCGGAGATTTGTTTATGCGATTATACAGAATATTCGGGCGAAAAATTTTAATTATGGAGAGAGACATGTGATTCATGCTGATTTGGTTCCTAGGGTTTCTGAGAAAGTTATGCAGGCTTCGTTGAGGGAGAAGGTTACGCCGAGGGTTGGAGTTGTGCCTGTGATGAGACCGAGAATGATGCCACGTCCTATAATGGTTCAAAGACAAATGCCTCCTGTGCGAGCTCCGATTCCTAGGCCGATTCATCCGATGGTGCAATTGCCCGCAGCTCCTCAGGGAACTGGATTATCTCAGGATTATGGGAAGATTACTCCTTTGTTGAATGACCCTTCGGTTTCAACTATTGAATGTTCGGGCGCTGGGAAGCCTTTGATGATTATTCGGGCTGGGCAGAAGCAGGGAACGAGGATTAGTTTGAGTGCTGAGGATATTAAGGAAATTTTGAATAAGGTTTCGGATGTGGTTCACATTCCTTTGCTTGAGGGTGTTTTTCGGGCGGCTGTTGATAATTTTTCTATTAATGCTGTGATTAGTGAAATGATTGGTTCGAGATTTATTATTAAGAAGCAGACGCCTTATTCTTTGTTGGAGAGCAAAGTGTAGGGAAAGCTTTGCTTTCCCGGTGGTGGTTGCTCGGCAACGATGGTAGGAAATTTTGTTTCCGATGGTAGGCATTCTTTGAATGCCGATGGTAGGCGCTCCCGCGCCGGGGCTTGATTGGCTTGGAGATAATTTTAAATAAGGATTTTTTCTTTGAATATTATGGAAAATGAGATTTCGGAAGAGAAGTTGAAGAAGTATTTTAAGTTGACTGAGACGGCTCTAGCGGAGGTTAAGAAGGGTATTTTTGAGGGTCGGGAAGTTGATGCGAAGGAAATTATTGATATGGTTTCAAATTACGTTTCAGATGCCCACCATTTTTTTGATAAGGGTGATTGGGTAAACGCTTTTGCGGCTTTGAATTATGCGCATGGATGGTTGGATTCTGGAGTTAGATTAAAGATTTTTGACGTTGATGATGATAAGTTATTTACTGTTTGCTAGGGCTTCTAGGTCTACTAGTTCTTTAGCTACTCCTCTGTTTATGTCAAAAACTTTTTTCCAATTTGGTTTATTTTTGTTCTTTTCAACATAGGGAACATCAAATTCTCTTATTATGCCATCGTTTCCTCTTCTAGAGACTTCGAGAGAATATTTTTCTCCTCCTGGATAGAATTCTACTGAAAGAGATAGCCCTAACATGGAATAATCTACGCCCTTGTTTCCTATTGGTGATGCTCTCCAAGTTGCTCCGCATTTCAATTTTGCTGTCTTTGAATCTCCTAGAAATCCAAGAAACCATGATGCCAAAAGATTTGCATTCATATTAATTGCAATATTTTAAACTTAATAATGTTTGTCGTGACGGAATATATATAAATTGAGAAGAGTTGTTTTAATCATGGAAAAAACTTGGGTGATTAGTTTAGGTGGTTCTAGGATTGTTCCGGATAAGGTTGATGATAAGTTTCTTGTTAGATTTAAGAAATTAATTGATTCGCATCCTTTGGAGAAATTTGTTGTGGTTACTGGTGGGGGTTCTACTGCTCGGAAATATATTTCGGCTTTGAAGAAATTGGGAAAAGGTACTAAATCTCAGTCGATGGAAGGGGTTGCTGTTACGCGGTTGCATGCTGGGTTTTTGGCGAGGTTTTTTGCCCCATTAGATAGCAAGCATCGAACGGGACAAGGGTTTGTTGTGCCGCGGAATATGAGGAAGGTTAAGAATTTGCTTGGGAAGAATCATGTTGTGTTTTGTGGGGCGTTGAGATGGAAGAGGCGGAATACTAGCGATGGGACGGCGGCGAGGTTGGCTGGGTTTTTGAAATGCCCGTTTATTAATTTGACTAACGTTAAGGGTTTGTATAATTCTGACCCTAGGACGAATAAGAAGGCGCGCCACCGGGCATACCCCTCTTCTGGAGGGGCAAGATTTATTCCGAAGATTTCGTGGGATAAATTTTTGAAGTTGGCTAAGAGTGTGAAATTTGAGGCTGGGCAGCATTTTGTTTTGGATCAGTCGGCGGCGAGGACGATTAAGAAGAAAAAGATTGTGACTTATATTGTCGGGTCGCTTGGGGCTATTGATTCCATCCTGCGGGATGGGAATTTTGTGGGGACTGAAATTCGAGGGTAGTTCCGTTTTGCGGAACGGTGGTGGTTCGGGGGAAGAATTTCGTGGGAACCGAAATTCGAGGGTAGTTCCGCTTTGCGGAACGGTGGTAGGAAACTTTGTTTCCGATGGTAGCAACTTTGTTGCGATGGTAGGCGCTTCGTGCCGGGGCTTGGCGAGTTGAGAAGTTTTGGAGATTGTGGTTTAATGTTGGGATTTAACGAAGTTTCCGAAGGCATCAATTAAAAATATAAAGTCTTTTTTGTATAATATATAATGAAAATAATAAAATCAAAACAGGATTTATCTGAAGATGATAATTGTGATTTATATTTAATTAAAAGTTCCGAAAAAGAAGCTAGAAAAATTATTGCTTCGTTAAAAGATAGAAAAAATAAAATTCCTGTCGCTTTAGTCGGTGGAGATGACGCGTTTAATCGTCGAGCAATTGAAAGTTTGAAGATTGATTATCTTGTTTCTCCTGAAGCTGGAATAAAGAAGGATGGTTTGAAGCAGAGGGATTCTGGACTTAATCATGTTGTGGCGAAGTTGGCTGAAGAGAAGGGAATTGAAATTGTTGTTGATTTTGATTCTTTGAGTAAGATGAGCGGTAAAGATAAGGCTCTAAGATTGGCTAGGATCATTCAGAATGTTAAGATTTGTCGGAAGGCTGGGTGTAAAATTAGGATTTGGGGGAATGTTGACGATAAGGCTTTGAAATCGTTTGGTGTTGGTTTGGGGATGAACTCAAAACAAAGTAGTGAGGCTACTTTGTTTTAGAACGCTTCGCTGTAGA
>CAYYYV010000002.1:3081-19232 GCA_964476225.1 Candidatus Woesearchaeota archaeon
TAGAACGCTTCGCTGTAGAATGATTAGTTTTGAGAACTTTTATAAAAGATATTATGTATATATTGTGGATGATTGAGGTAACCGGATATGCAATAGGGGTGATGAATGGTATTAGTAATCAGATTAGTCATTTGCCCGCAAGTGAGAGTATAATTTTTGATATCGCCTTGATTTTAATTGTTTCTGCTATTCTTGCATTTGTTGCGAAGATATTGCGACAGCCTTTGATTCCTGCTTATGTTTTAGCTGGGTTAATTATTGGTCCGGTTGTTTTGGGGCTTGTGAGAAATTTAGATTTGGTTTATGCATTTTCTGAAATTGGGATTGCATTTTTGTTGTTTACTGCTGGGCTTGAGATTAGCTTTAGTAAGATTAAGGAGGCTGGGCTGAAGAAGATTGTGTTTATTGGGCTTTTGCAAGTTGGTGTTATTTTTGGAATTGTTTATTTTCTTGCTGGATTTTTGGGCTTGACTAGTTTGCAGGCGGGTTATATTGGTATTATTTTGGCGTTTGGTTCAACGATGGTTGATATTAAGTTGTTGGCTGATCGGGGTGAGTTGGTTACTTTGCATGGGCGTTTGGTTTTGGGGATTTTGTTGTTGCAGGATTTGGTTGCTATTATTGCTATTGTGATTTTCACGACTGGCGGATTTGCTGTTACTCCGCTTGCTTTTGCATTTGGTAAACTTCTTATGATTCTTGCCATAGCGATTGTTTTGCAAAAGTTTATTTTGAATAAGTTATTTAGATTTGCGGCTCGGTCTCCGGAATTGTTGTTTTTGTCTTCGCTGGCTGTTCTTTTTTTGTTTATTATTTTGGCTTATGTTTCGGAATTGTCGATTGTTATCGGGGCTTTTATTGCTGGGGTTTCTTTGGCCAATTCTCCTTTTAAGATTGAGCTTGAATCTAGGATTTCTCCTTTGAGAGATTTCTTTGCTATTTTGTTTTTTGTTGCTTTGGGTATGCAGATTGTTTTTACTGGTATTGGAAATAGGATGGTTTTGTTTTGGGCGCTTCTTGCTGGGGCATTTATCATTAAACCCCTTATTACTTTGATACTTTTGAGAGTTACGGGTTATCGTTCTAGGACTAGTTTCTTTACTGCGATTTCGCTTGCGCAACTTAGTGAGTTCTCTTTGATTATTGGGGCGATTGGTGTTTCTATTGGAGCTTTGGATATTTCTATATTTTCTACGGTGATTCTTGCTACAATTATTACGATGTCGGTTACTCCTTATTTTATTAATTTTAAAGATAAGATTTATCAGATTTTCAAATACCCTGTTTCTTTGTTGGGATTTTTGCCGATGAAAGAGGACCTTGAGTATGAGAATAAAGGGAGAAAGGAGATTTTGTTAATTGGGTCGCATCGAATGGGTGGTGCTTTGATGGAGGAGTTGTTGGAGAAGAAGGACAAGTTGATAGTTGTTGATTATAATCCTGATGTGATTAATGTTTTGAAGAATAAGAAAATTTCTTGTATTTATGGGGACATTACTAGCCCTGAATTGTTGGATAAGATTGATTTGAAGAAATTGAAGTTGGTTGTTTCGACGATTCCTGATTATGAGGAGAATATGCATTTGGTTAAGAAAATTAAAAGGCTTGCGCCTAGGGTGAAGGTTGTTGCTACTGGTTCGAGGATTAGTGAGACGTTGAAGTTGTATAATGCTGGGGCTGATTATGTTGTGACTCCGAAGATTATTGCTGGACAGGAATTGGGTACGATTATTCATTCAAAGAAATTTGATTTGAAGAAGGCTAAGCAGAAACATTTGAGACATCTTGGGGATATTCATAAGTTGTTGTACTAAACCTTAAAAAAGCTGTAATCTATGTGGTACTATGGAAGAGAAATTGATTGTTGAATCTTTGTCGCCGATGGAGCGGGCTGTTTTGCCGAAGTTATCTGGGGATTTTTTGGATGTTGATGAAGTTTCTGAATTATCTGAATTAGATAAGACTACGGCTTTGAGGGCTGTTGGATTTCTGAAGAATAAGGGTTTGGTTGAGTCGGAAAGCTCTGAGAAAAAGGTTGTGATTCTTGGAATTCTTGGTGTTAATTATTTGAAGAAGGAATTGCCGGAGCGGGCTTTGTTGAATAAATTGGCTGAGAAGAAAAGTATTTTGATTGGGGAGATTAAGAATGTTTGTGGGTTGAATGAAAATGAGGCAAAGATTGCTTTCGGGACTTTGAAGAAAAAGGCGTTGATTGAGATTGAAAGTGGGAAGTTGGTTTTGAATGCTAAATCTAGCGAAGTGTCCAATAAGATGATTGAGGAATTGTTTATGGAGAAATTGCCGATGGATTTGGATGATGTTAAGGATATGGATGCTTTGGCTTTTGCGAATTTGAAGGGGAGGAAAGATATTGTTGAGATTGAAGAGCAGAAGTCGATGAAGGTTAAGTTGACTGAGTTGGGTTTGAAGATTTCTGAGATGGATTTGGATGAGGCTATGATTGAGTCTTTAACTCCGAAGATTCTAAAACAGAATGGATGGAAGGGGAAGAAGTTTAGGCGATATGATTTGTCTTCGCCGGTTCCGAGGATTTATGGAGGGAAAAGACATTTTACGAATCAGGCGAAAGATTATGCGAAGTCTATTTGGTTGGAGATGGGATTTAAGGAGATGAGTGGGAATATGGTTGATAGTGGATTTTGGGTTTTTGATGCTTTGTTTACGGCGCAAGACCATCCGGTTCGGGAAGAGCAGGATACTTTTTATTTGAAGGGCATGGAAGCGAAGTTGCCTGATAAGAAAGTTGTGGAGCAAATTAAGAAATCTCACGAGGGTGGAATTGATGGGTCTAAGGGATGGCAGTCGAAATGGGACGAGGCTGAGGCGAAGAAAGTTTTGTTGAGGACGCATACTACCAATCTTTCTGTTAAGAAACTTCTTGAGATAGGAAAGATTGGAGTTAGGGGTTCGGAGTTGGGAGTTGGTAGCCATAAGTTTTTTGCGTTGGGGAAAGTTTTTAGGAATGAGACTGTTGATTGGTCGCATGGGTTTGAGTTTAATCAGACCGAGGGGATTGTTGTTGATGAGAATGCTAATTTTAGGCAGTTGCTTGGATACTTGGTGGAGTTTTATAAGAAGATGGGGTATGATAAGATTCGGATTAGGCCTGGGTATTTTGCGTATACCGAGCCGTCGTTGGAGATTGATGTTTGGAATCCTGTTCGTGAGAAATGGGTTGAGCTTGGTGGGGCTGGAATGTTTAGACCTGAGGTTACGATTCCGATGTTTGGGAAGCATATTCCGGTTTTAGCTTGGGGGCAAGGATTTGATAGGATTATTACGGAGTTTTTTGGGATTAAGGATTTGCGTGAGGTTTACAAGAATGATATTAGTAAATTGAGGGAGGGGAAGGTTTGGAGGAAATGATGATAAATGAAGGAATGAAAAAAATGATTGAGAATAATGCTCTAGGACTTGCGAGTGTGGATGAATCGGGGAGTCCGCATAACATCGCTGTTGGTTTTGTCAAGGTTGTTTCGGATAATGAATTAGTGATTTCAAATAATTATATTGAAAAAACTATTGAAAATATTAAAGCAAACTCAAATGTATCCTTGGTTGTATGGGAAAGAAATTGGGAAGAAAATTGTGTTGGATATGAATTAAAAGGTACTGCAAAATATTTTACAGAAGGAGAATGGGTTGACTTCATCAAGAAGATTCCTATCAATGAAGGGGAACCTTGCAATGGAGCAATATTAATTAAAATAAATCAGGTGAAGGTTTTATAATGACAATACTGACTGTAGATAAAAAAGAATTGGAAAAGAAAGTTGGGAAGATTACTCCGGATTTGGAGAAGAAGATTACTGATATGGGGACGCCGATTGAAGAAGTGACGGATTCTGAAGTTTCGGTTGAGGTTTTTCCGAATAGGCCTGATTTGTTATCGCTTGGGAATTTTGCGAGGGCGGTTAATCAGTTTAATGGGAAGAAGGGGGTTGCGAAGTTTAAGGTTAATAAACCGGAAAAGGATTTTGTTGTTACGGTTGATAAATCGGTTAAGGTTGTTCGGCCGCATACTGCTTGTGCGATTGTTAAGGGGCTGAGATTTGATGATGCTAAGATTAAGGAGATTGTTGATGTTCAGGAGAAGTTGCATAATTCTATTGGGCGAAAGAGACGGAAGATTGCGATTGGAATTTATCCGCTTGATAAAATTAAGTTGCCGATTCGGTTTATTGCGAAGAAGCCTGATGATATTACATTTTTGCCCCTGTTAGATACCCCATTAGACAAAAGTCAAACGGGGCGGGACTATCAAACGGGGCAGGCTAGGAGAATGGAGATGACGGGGCGGCAGATTTTGCGGGGGCATCCTGCTGGTAGAGAGTATGCTCATCTGTTGGAAGATGCTGATGTATTTCCTATTTTTATTGATGCTGATGATGAGATTTTGAGTATGCCTCCAATTATTAATTCTGAGAAAACTGGACGAATTGATGAGAAAACTCGGGATATTTTTATTGAATGTTCTGGGCATAATTTGGTTTATTTGAAGAAATGTTTGAATATTATTGTGGCTGCTTTGAGCGAAATGGGGGGGAAGATTTATGGTATGGATGTTAAGGATTCTAAGGATGGGGGTTTTGTTTCTCCTGATTTGAGTTCTGAAGAAATGGAATTTAAGATTGAGGATATTGAGAAGACGCTTGGGATTAAGTTGAAGGAAAAAGATGTTGTCGGTTATCTTGCTAGGATGGGGATTGGCGTTAAAGCGGTGAGTAGTAAGAAGTCAGTAGTGAGTAGTCGAGAAATGGTGGCTTTGGTTCCGGCTTATAGGGCTGATGTTTTGCATTGGGTTGATTTGGCGGAGGAGGTTGCGATTGCTTATGGCTATGATAAGTTTGTTCCTGAGATTCCGGAGATTTCTACGATTGCTCATGAGGATCCGGTTGATAAATTGAAGAGGACGATTGGGAATGTTTTGGCTGGAGTTGGTTTGCTTGAGACTTCTAGTTATCATTTGACTACTAAGAAGAATGTGAAGAGGATGCATTATGAGTTTAATGACTTTATTGAGGTTGAGGATTCGAAGACTGAGCGGGATGTTTTGAGGATTGATTTGTTGACGAATTTGTTGCAAATAGCTTCGGAGAATAGTGATGCTTCGTACCCGCAGAAGATTTTTGAAATGGGCAGAGTTTTCCGAAGGAAAACTCTAGACGGGAGTTTGAAGTTGGGAGTTGGGAGTGATGGTGACGAGACGGGGGTTGTTGAGGAGGAGAGGTTGGCTGGGTTATTGGTTGATGAAGGTGTTAATTTTACTGAGATGAAACAGGTTTTGGATTATTTGTTTAAGATGTTGGATGTTGAATATTCGGTTGAAGCTGTTGATAATTCTAATTATATTATTGGGAGATGTGGTAAGATTGTTGTTCCCCAGTTGGATAGTCAGGGACGTCAAACGGGGCGAGGAGTTGAGATTGGGTTTATTGGAGAAATTGCACCTAGGGTTTTGAAAAATTGGAAGGTTAAGTTTCCGGCTGTTGCGTTTGAGATTGGGTTAGGGTTTTTGATGGAAGATTAGCCGCGAATTACGCGAATTTTTTGAGGGAGGGGTTTAATAGTTAAAAATCCTTTCATAAGTTTTATGGTCCATCCATTCCAAGACAATTGTTATAATTACTGCTTCTCCTCCACGTATGGAATAGATAAGTCTCCAAGCTCCAGGAAGGTTGTATTTCCAGATATTATTTACTCCATATTTTTTAGTATATTCTTTTGGAATTAATCTTTTAGAAATTTGGATTCCGCAAAAAGGGTTAGTTTCAATATCGCCGAATGCTCTTTCAAGTTGTTTTTTAAGTGGTGCCTCTTTTAACTCTTCATATATTTTTTGCACTCTTTCATTAACAAATTGTACTTCGCAGGGCTTATTCACTTTTTTTTCCTCTCCAGGTCAAATGAGCTTTTTCTAATCTCTTTTTAGCCTCTTTTGGATAAAATATCCATCCAATCTTTCCTTCGCTGTCTACAGATATTTTCCCCGAAATTAATAGGTAGTCTATGATTACACAATAGGTTTGGTACATCATTTTTTTGGGGAGGTTTTCCCATAATGCTCTTTTTTTGAATTCGCCATCAAATTCTTTTATGGCTTTCTCTACCATTAGTACTGTATCAAGTCTGGGATATCGTAAAATTTGCTTTGTTTTCATGTTATATCAATAGATATAACAATATTTAAATGTTTCTGATGTGAATTTGAGAAATAATCAGCCAAAATAGCTTCTTTTCTTGGAGGTATCGTCTTCTTCGAAACTAGATTCGAATCCTTTTATTAATTCGTAAATTTTTGGCTTTAGTTCTTGCCAGATGATGAATGTTTCGTTAATGAATTTTATTTCTTCTTTTTCGCTGTAAACTGTGTCTAGTTTCATTATTTCTATTTGTGTTCGTGATAATGCTTTGTATATTTTTTTTATTGTTTCTTTGTCCTCTGTTGTTATGTTTCTTAATATTGAGAATACGAACATTGGGGGGGTTGTTGGGTTGATTAGGGTTTCGAATAAGTGGATGTATGCTGCTATTTTTTCGTTAATTGATCTTCTTACTTCTCTGATTAGGAAGGATGATTCTTTTTCTTGGATTTTTTCTATGTCGAAGTCTTCGGCAATTTCTTTGAATTCTGGTAAGCCTTTCTTTTGCGCTAACTCATTATATGTTTCTTCGAAATCTATTTCATCGTTTTCCATGATTTTATTGTGATGATAGCATTTATAAGATTTTGCGTGGCAAAATCTAGTTAGTAGTTAGTAGTTCGCTTCGCTGGTAGTTGGTAGAAGGGGTAATGAAGCCCGTTATAGATAGGATTATAAAATAAAATTGTTAGTTGTTGTTGTGCCTGATTAGCTCAGTTGATAACTTCGCGTTAAAAACGCTCGTCGGCATCGGTCGCGCTTCGCTTACTGCGTTGCCGGAGCATCGTATTGGTAATGTGAGTTTAATGACTAACTCACCGTAAAGAAAGTCATAGAATGCCTGATTAGCTCAGTTGGTAGAGCGTCACATTGGTAAACCCTAAGTTTCGGTTTGGGGTTCTAAAAATGTGGAGGTCGTGGGTTCGATCCCCATGTCAGGCTTTTTGTTTAGCTCAAACATTTTTCTGTTTTTAAATTCGGATTTTTTTCCTTTGTTCCATGTATTTATTGGTCTAAGATACCCTACTACTCTGCTCCAGATTTGACATTTTGTTCTCATTTTAAAATAGATTATCGTCTCGGCTGATTTGTCTCTGTGTCGTTAACTTTGATTGCGTTTCCGACTAAATGCACGGTGTCAGTTCCGATGTCCCAGAGGGTGCTTGTGGTTTGTCCTATCCATCCGAAGTATACATAGACTGCGTTTACGATTCCTCGTGGGGAGGCTAGGCTGATTTCTTCTGACGTGAAAATGCTCATCATGGAAAAGTAGAGTAGAAGGCCGATGAGGACTAAGACTACGATTTTTATTTTTTTTGTGTGGTGTTCGGCTTTTACAAACCAGAATCCTATTAACACAAACACTATGATTATTATCCCTCCTATTATCATGTTATTTTTAAGTATTTGAATTATAAAAATGTTTTTATAGTTTCAAACTCTGTATTAATATGAAAAAGGGGTTAAAGATTTATTTGTTTAGGCATGGGCAGACTACATTTAATCGGGACGGGCGTTTTACTGGGTTTAAGGATTCTAAATTGACTGCTGAGGGTCGGAAGCATGCTAAGATTATTGCCAAGAAGTTGAAGAATAAAAAATTTGAGGTTGCGATTCGTACTAGGCTTTCTCGGTCCAAAGATACGCTTAAACCTGTTTTGAAGTTTCATCCGGAATGTAAGATTGTTTTGGAAGATGATAGAATGATTGAGAGGGGTTACGGGAATCTTTCTGGGAAGTCGCATAAAGAGGTGATTAAGAAATATGGGCAGGAGCAATATGATCGTTGGCATCGGGGGTATTCTGAGAAGGATCGTCCGCCGAAGGGTGAGTGTTTTAAGGATGTTGAGAAAAGAGTTAGGAATTTTATTGGGGATTTGAAAAGATTCATGAAAAAGAACGAGGTTAATGTTGCTATTTCGGCGCATGGGAATTCGATTAGGTTGTTTAGGAAGATAATGGAGCGGGCTTCGGTGAAAGAAACTGTGAAATGGTTTATACCTTATGATAAGGTTTTTGAGTATGAGGTTTAGGGGAAAGAATAAATAGTTTAATTTTGTTGATGTATTATGAAGATTAATTGGAGAAAGATATTCTTGATCGTTGTTTTGTTTTTATTTTTGGGGACTATTCTGGCGGGTGCTTTTTTTGATATAGCTAAAGTTTTTGTTTCTAAGGGTTGATGGTTTTTAAAATTGGGAATCTTAAATTGAAGAATAGATTTTTATTAGCACCAATGTTGGAACCGAATGATGTTGCGTTTCGTTTGCTTTGTAAAAAGGCGAGTTGTGGTTTGACTTATACGGGGATGACTTCTCCGTTGTCGAAACAGAAAATGAATTTGGATGATAAGCCGGCTGTGCAGTTGTTTGGTAATTCTGTTCGTGGTATTGAATCATTTATTAAGAAGTATGATTCTAAGGTTTCTCTTTGGGATTTTAATTTGGGTTGTCCTTCGAAGTTGTCGAAGAGGTTGGGACATGGGGCGTTTACTCCATTAGATAACCTTCAGCATCAAACGGGGCAAGTTGAGGAGATATTGAAGGTGATGCGAAGTGCTACCATGAAGCCTGTGACGATTAAGTTGAGGAAGTCTGGAAAGGCTATTAGGATTGCGAAGATGGCTGAGAAATATGTTGATGCGATTGGGATTCATGCGAGGACGATTGAGCAGGGATATTCTGGGGAGGTTGATTATGATTTTGCTTTGAAGTTAAAGAAAGCTGTTTCTGTTCCGGTAATTTATTCTGGAAATGTTAATGAAAAAAATGCTAAAAGGATTTTGAAGGATTTTGATTTTGTGTTTGTTGGGCGAGAAGCCATCGGAAACCCTTCGGTTTTCCGAAGGCTAGTTGAAAGTTCGCAGAAACCAAAAGTTTCTGCTGGAAGTGTAAAGTCCGTTTCGCTGGAAGTGGGGATTGAGTTTAAGGAATATTTAAAGTTGGCGAAGAAATATAAATTGTTTTTTAGACAGATTAAGTATCAGGCGATGAATTTTACGAAAGGTATTTCTGGGGCGAAAAAAATGAGGTTAGGTTTAATTGGAGCTAAGAATGTTTCTGATGTAGAAAATGTGATGGGAAAGAATAAATAGGGTATTTTGTTGTATGATTTATGATTGGTAAAATAATTGCGGTGATATTAGTTTTGATTATGATTTTCTTTTCTTTGATATTTGTTTATCAAAATGTTCCTCGAGAACCTGTTGCTTTGAAGATGGGTAATGTTGTGCCCGAGACTATTGAATTGATTGGGTATGGGGCTGTCCCGGTATTTTCTGAGAAATTAAGATTTAATCACAATATTATTTCTTATTTTATTGAGAGTGAGTGTGATGGAGTTCGGAGAGAGGCGATGGTTGAAGCTTTTGCTTTGTTTGCTAATAAGATGAGAATCGTTTCATTTTATGAGGTTAGTGCTGACGCTGATATTAATGTTGGTTGTTCTGATAATTATATTTCATTGGGGGAAAATCTTTTTGCTGCGGGGGAAGGGGGTCCTTCTATTATAATTAATACTAGTAATTTTAAGACGATTGAGGAGGGGAAGATTTCTTTGTATGATGACCCGCGTTGTGATTATCCGGTTGTAGAACTTCATGAGCTTGGACATGTTTTTGGATTTGACCATTCTTCTGACCCGAATAATATTATGTATAATACTTCTAATTGTAATCAGAGGATTAGTGGGGACATGGTTAAGTTAATTAATGATTTGTATTCTATTGAAGCATTGGCGGATGCTTCGTTGAATAACATTAAGGCTGTTAAGAGGGGTAAATATATGGATTTTAATATTACTGTTTTGAATGATGGGATGCTTGAGATAGATGATATCGCTTTGACTATTGTTGTGGATGGGGAGGATGTTGAAGTTATGGAATTGGGAGAGATTGGAATTGGGTACGGTAGAACTTTGAGGGCTGAGAATGTTAAATTGCCTTCGATGAATGTTGATAAAATTAAGTTTGTCGTCGATAAAGATAATGTTGTTCGTGAGTTGAATGAGGAAAATAATGTTGTCGAAATGGTTGTTTCTTCTCAATAAATCGACGGAACCTAAGGTTCCCTAGGAGCCTCCTCAGATTGCGAAACAAAGTTTCGTATACAACAAATAAATTTTTCTTAACGACTTCGCCCAAAGGGCACCCGCATCTAAAAAATTTATTTGTGACTTGTGTAACTGGGGACACTCCTGTCATCTCAACAAAACTTAAAAGCCTAAAGTTAATATCTCTTTAATGGAAGAAGGGGAATTGGATTATTTGAGAATATTGAAGGCGTTGATGGAGCTGCCGTTTCAGGTTGGGAAGAATTTGTTGGCGGATTTTTTGAATGGGAATTATAAGAATAAGTCTGTAATAAAAAATTGCCTGGATGAGTTAGATAATTTTGATAGTTTGGGGTGGGATAAGGATAAGATTTATAGAGAGGTTGATAAGTTGGTTGCGAATGGAATGGTTGAAATGGTGACTAGCGATTATAATCGTTTTGTGAAAGTTTTGTCGTTGACGATTAAGGGACGGAATGAAATTGTTCGGCCTACTTTGCCTGGAAAGAAATTGGCGAAGAAGATTGAGTTTAAGGAAACTGAAATTACTGATGAGGATAAGGTTAGGTTTGAAAGTGTCGGGACTTTTCTTGATGGATTTAATGACAAGCAGAAGAAAGCTGTTATTTCGGATAGTTCAAATTTGCTTTGTGTTGCTGGGGCTGGGTCGGGAAAGACGATGGTGTTGACTAAGAGAATTGAATTTTTAGTGAAACATAAAAATGTTGACCCTTCGAAAATTTTGGCGATTACTTTTACAAGGAAAGCTAGAGGAGAAATGGAAAAGCGACTTTACAAATTAGGTGTTAGGGGTGTTGCTGTCCATACTTTTAATTCGTTTTGTGAGGGAATATTGAGACGATATGGGGACAGGATTTATGGGCGGCCGATTAGAGTGCAGGGTTATCCTGATAAAATTCTTGCGATGAATATGGCGTTGGCTTCGATGGGGCTTTCGATGGAAGATGCTATTGACGGTTATTTTACTATGGCACAGAAGAAGTTTAAGACTGGGCGTCAGATGGCGAATAGTTTTATGAATGATTGTTTTTCTGTTATGGATTATTTTAAAGTTAGTGGGCAGGAGGAATATGATTTTAGTAAGGATGTTGATATTAAGAATAGGCATAATGCGGAGAGGATTTTTCGGATTACGCAATATTTGAAAGAGCATATGACGACGCAGGGACTTCGGGATTATAGTGACCAGATTATTGATGCGATTAAATTTTTGCGTGAAAATTCTGAGGATGTTCCGCAATTTGAGTATGTTTTGGTTGATGAGTATCAGGATGTTAATGCGATGCAGATTGATTTATTGGGATTGTTGAAACCGAAGAATTTGTTTGTAGTTGGTGATCCGCGGCAATCTATTTTTGGGTGGAGAGGTTCTGATATAAATTATATTTTGGATTTTGAGAAGAATCATGAAAATGTTGAAGTTATTCATCTTACTAAGAATTATAGAAGTTCGAAGGAGATTGTTGAGTTTATGAATCATTCTATTGTCGAGATGGGGTTGCCTGATTTGGAGCATCATAATGTTTTTGAGAATGTTAAAATTAGGATTTTGGATTTTGAGAACGAGGAGGCTGAGCGGGCTTTTGTTTTGAGGAATATTATTGATGGGGACGTTCCGAATGGGGATATTTTTGTTTTGGCGAGGACGAATCGGCAGTTGATGGAATTGTCGAGGTTGATGAAGTTGAAGGGAGTTAGTCATGTTGTTAAGACTGATGAAGTTCGTAATCCGGTTGATTCTAAAGAAGGAGATGTTACTTTGGCGACGGTTCATGCAATTAAGGGGCTTGAAGCGAAAAAGGTTTTTGTGATTGGGGCGAATGAGCAGAATTTTCCGTGTAAGGCTTCTGACCATCCGGCGATTGAGATGGTTAAGAATGACGATTACAATAAGGAAGAGGAGGAGCGGCGTTTGTTTTATGTTGCGATTTCGCGGGCGAAGGAAATTTTGTATGTGACTTATTCTGGGAAGAAGCCGAGTTATTTTATTAATGATGAGATGCTGATTCTTGCTAGTCAAAAATCTGGTGTTGGGAGTCGGGTGTTGGGTGGTGGTGGTGCGACTGGGAATGACGCAGATTCGGATGTTGACGATGAGATTGTGGACCAAGATGTCAAGGGTGAATTGATGAGTTGGCGAGCGGCGATTTCTGAGGAGAACGGTTTGCCTGCTTATGTTGTTTTGACGAATGCTACGATTGATGAGATTGCTCGGAAGATGCCGGAGAATGCTGAGGAATTGTCGAAGATTAATGGAATTGGGCCTACGAAGTTGATGGAGTATGGGGCTAAGATTTTAGATATTGTGAATGATGTTTGGGGGTAGGAAGGAAAGTTTTGCTTTCCGATGGTGGGCGTAGAGACGCTTTGGCGTCGATGGTAGGCGCTGTTGCGCCGGTGGTAGGCTCCTTCGGAGCCGATGGTAGGAGCTTTGCTCCGGGGCTTTGTTGGGAGAGTTGATGTTTATTGGGAAGAATTAAATACATAAAGTAAATAAGTGGTAGTTGTTATTATTCTGTATGGGAATACTTGATTTTTTTAGGGGTAAGAAGTCTGCTGAGCGAGAGGTGGAGATTGAGAGTGTGGCTTTTGATGGCGTTAAGAGTTGGGTTGCTGATAAAGAAACTGGTCTCCGGGAAGATGAGAGGGAAACTCTTGTGAAGATTGAGGGGATGTTGAAGGAATTTTATGTTTCGGCTGGGGAGAAGTTGGGGATTTTGGAAGGAGTTGACATTGAATCTAAAAAGGAGCATGGGCGGGCGAAGATTTTGGTTCGTCAGGGTTTGGACAAATATATTAATTCTGTTCGTGTTTTGTTGAAGGAGGTTGGCGCTCTTGAGAAAAAAGATTTGGGGAAGTTTGCTCAGGAGATTGGGAAAGTGTTTGTTTTTTTTGAGAAGACGAGCGCTGCGTTTTATGAGAGGGCTACTTATTTGGTTGGAGATGAGATGATGGCGGTTAGAAACGAGATTCGTAAATTTTATAATGGGCTTGTTAAAATGTTTGAGGGGAATAAAATGTTGATTGAGAGTTTTGGGAGGTTTGAAAAGATTAATTTGAAATTTGGGGAAATTGAAAAAGTTGAATATAATTTTAAGGAGGTTGGGAAAGAGATTGTGGCGAACGAGGAGGGTGTTGAGGAAGGTAGGGAGAAGGTGAAAGGGTTGGAAGGGGAAATTGATAAGATTAAGGATAGTTCGGAGTATATTTTGAATTTGAAAATGTTGAAGGCGATTAAGGGTCTTGAGGTTGAATTGGATGATGAGATTGGGAAGTTGAAGAATCTTATTGATTTTAAGAAGTTGGCTAGTGTTGTTCATTCTAATCAGCGGGAGTTGGGTGTTGTTAAGAATTGTAGGGAGCATTTTTCTGATGAATTTTCTCGTGATGGGGGGAAGAGGATAATTGATTTGTTGAAGAGTTCTAATATGGAGAGTGCTGAGATTGTGGCTCAGGTTGATTTAATTGCGGAGAAAAATGGGGAGTTGGTTGAGAAGAGGGGAAGTGTGGAGCCTGATGGTACGGTCGATAAGTTGGATGAGGTGAAAAGGGTTGGAGGGGAAATTGATAGGCTGGGGATTGCTAATGTTAAAGGGAAGCGTCGTTTGGAAGATTTGGGTTTGAAGTTGAAGGGGCTGAAAAATGAGATTATTTTGTTGGTTGAGAAGTTTGGGGTTCGGGTTGTTTGAGGGGTGAAACGCTCTACTAAATGCTTGGAATTGTTAAAACACCTTTCTTGCTAATAATAGGATTAGGTTATGCCTGTGTTTTGGGAGGTTGTCGTGTTCTTCCCAGTCTGTGAAACCTTGAGATGATCTTACGATTTTCCATTTGGATTCATGGTATAATTCTTTGAGTTTTTCTATTGTTGGGTAAAAATTATCTGGTTTTTCTTTCGAGAAATTGTCTTGATCGGACATACAAATAAAGAAATTGTATCCTTTCAATCCTGTGTTCTTTTGAGTTTTTTGTATTGTTTCTATTGCCTTTTCTTTTTTCATGAAATGTAGAACTAACGAAACGATTATTAAATCATAGTTTTTCTTGAAGTCTAATTTTCTGATATCTTCTTTGACGAATGTGAAATTGTCTTGCGTGATTTCTATTTCCCTTTTGTCTATTCCCGTCACTTCGATTCCTTTTTTTGCGAATCTTAGTGATTTTCGTCCGGTGGCGCAACCCAAATCTAAGACAGAATTAATGTCGTCTAGATTATCTAGGTATTCTGATGTTAGCCGCTTTACAGATATCATGTTAAAAGAAGGGAAGTAGTGTTTTTATTTATTGTGATTATTTTAATTAAAATTTAGTTTTGGACAAACTAAAGTTTTTATCCCATATAATTCATAAGTTTTATATAGTCTTTCTCCTATGTTTTATCATGGTAGATGGACGTGAAATATCCGCTAGCGAGCTAGAGTTCCTTGGAAGTATGGTTGGATTAGGTGGTGTTCCTACGGTTCAGCAAGGTGCTGGTGGGACATATGATGCCGGGGCAAGAGCATACAACTGCGACCCTTGTGATGGTTGTGGAGCAGATGCTTGTACTAGCTGTTCGGATTAAAATGTGAGAGGTGATCTCATGAAAGATGGCAAAAAGACACTTGTATTTGCAATGGGATTCTACAGATGTTTGTAATTTGAGATGTAGTCATTGCTATCATGTTGTTGAAGGAAATTCCGATCATTTGCAAGAAAAAGATTTAATGTCATTAGAAGAGGTGGTTTCTATGATTGATGACTTGAAGAATACTTCTGATCGTTGGGACATGATTCCTGATATGGCGATTTCTGGAGGGGAGCCGCTCAAAAGAAAAGATTTGTTTGAGATACTAGATTATGCTGCAAAAAGGAGTGTGAACATACGTCTTTTGACGAATGGTACTTTGATTACACCTGAGGTTGCTCGGAATCTTAAAGCTCATAAGGTTAAGAGGGTTCAAATTTCAATTGATGGGAAAAGGGATTTGCATAATGAAATTAGAGGGATGCCCTTTGCCTATGATAAGGCGATTGAAGGAGTTAGCAATTCTTCTCATGCTGGCGTACCTGTTAATGTTGCCATGACCCTCATGCAATCTAATAAAGGTGATTTTGAAAATGTGATTAGGGCGGCGATTCGGTTTGGGGCGGACAGAGTTGGATTTAAATCTTATGTCCCAGATTCTGAACTTGGAGATGGGGATCCTAATTATATGGGTCCTCGGGATTTTTGTGATATGGTATCTAAGACTATGGCTTTAAAGGTGAAATATTCTGGACAGATACAGATCTTGACTTCAGATGTTTTGTTTCGAATTATTGAGAAGGAAAACTCAATGATTGGTAGGGCTAAGGCTGAAGGAAAATTCTTATGTGGATGTTCTGCAGGATATAGGGCTCTTTCTGTTTTGTCTGATGGGACCGTTTACCCATGTAGAAGATTGCCGATAGAAGTCGGGCACATTAGCCAGGGAATAAAATCTATTATTCTAGAAAACGCTGTGATGAAAAACCTGAGAGATATGGAGCAGATGAAAAAAAATGCTTCTTGTGATGATGTGGTTCACTGTAGGGGTTGTCGTGCGGTTGCATATGCTGTTACGGGGGATTATATGCATAAGGATCCCATGTGCTTTAAAGATTTACTGGGAAGAGAAGATGAATAAATCACGTCCAAAACTGTCTTTTAACTTTGATAAAGAAAAAGATTTGTATAATCTATGGGAGGCTTGTAATATTATTCCCTTAAAGAACAACAAGGCTCCTTTGAGGCAAAAATTTATTGATCAGTGGGGGGGGCGAGAGTATGGAGATTGTCGGACAGAGATTGAGAAACATTTTAAGATGTTATATGCTTCTGGACTTGTTGAGATATTTATGGAATCTGTCGAAAAAGGGTGGAATTCTATTAACGATGAATATTTTAGGAGACTG
>CAYYYV010000002.1:19242-26397 GCA_964476225.1 Candidatus Woesearchaeota archaeon
AAGAAGTTACTCAAAGACCGATTTGCACATCTGATTTTAAAGCTAATATTACGACTTCTGGCAGATGTCCTTGCGACCCTACTGATAATTCTTTTTTACTTTCTATAAGAAGGCCTTACCTCCATGCACTTAGAGTTTGTGGTCACGAATTGCTTCATTTGCAATTTAATAATCATTTTTGGGATAGTACTTGCAAAGAAATTGGGGACGTTAGAACTGTGGTTTTGAGTGAATCATTAACGACGCTTCTGAATTCTGACTTTAGAGATCTTTGGATAACTGAAGATTTCGGTTATGCTGCACATTCTGATATTAGAAAATTTATTGCTGAAGAGTGGGCTAAAAAGAAAGACTTTGGAGGCCTTGTGGCAAAAGGAATTAAATACTTGTCAGATAACTGAATGCTGCGGCACGAGCTGTTTAACTAGAGAATATAAAACTATTTAAAATGAAATTTTGATAATATTCTAGGAGTAAAAATGACTTGCCCATACTTTTTAAAATGAAATTTTGATAATATTCTAGGAGTAAAAGATGATCCTGCCCATACTTTTCCAAATTAGATAAAAACAAGGTATTCTGCCAATCTTATGGAGAGCTAAATGTTAGTGATGAAAAAATGGAAGAGTGCCATTCAAATTATACGCGTTGTTTCAAAGCAGCTAAGAAACACCGAGAAGGTGAGCCAGAGAGAGTAAGGGCCTCTGTGCGGAAATCTTTTGGTGCGGGTGGGCGCGAAGATCTTTTGATATAAGTGATTGTCTCGATGATGGCTTCGATATTTTATTCTAAAAGTTACATAAGCGACGTCCGAGAAATGCCGACGCGAAGCGGAAGGTAGTCCCTTGGGATGAACTGTTCAAGATCGGCAGCTTAAAAAAATAAACGCTCCCACCGGGATTTGAACCCGGGTCACCGCCGTTCTCCAACAAAATCTCGTAAGAGATTGTTAGTGGTTGTTCAAGTGAACACGAAGTTTATTATCTCATCGATAAAAACTCCCCACCTCTTGAAAGTCAGACCAGAGGTCTGTCATTCAATCCTCACCTTTCGGTTCGGCTTGAGAGGGCGGCATCCTTGGCCACTAGACTATGAGAGCTTATTGATATGAGATAAATTTGGTTTTTAAGGCTTTGTTCAAAGCTCTTAAAAACAAGTTTTTGCCCATTGGGTGATTTGCTGATTCAAAGTTTCCAGTTGGTGTTTTCTTGGACAATTTCTCCATCCAGAATTATTTTTGCTTTCTTCATGGATTTAACGATATCCCAATGTAATGCTGAATCGTTTCCGCCGCCGTTTTCTTTGTATGCGGCTCCTAATGCTAAGTGAATTGTTCCACCCATTTTTTCATCAAACAATAAATCTTTTGTAAATCTATCAACTTTTGGATTTAGTCCAATTCCGAATTCTCCTACGTAGGAAGAATTTTTGTCTGTTGCTAACATTTCTTTTAAGAAGTCTTCGTTTTTGCTTGCTTTGGCCTCGATAACTTTTCCGTTTTGAAATTTTAATTCTATATCTGTAACTTCTTTTCCTGAGCGAATTGCGGGGTAGTCGAATTTTATCCAACCGTTTAAAGATTCTCGTACTGGCGCCATGAATACTTCTCCCATTGGGATATTTTCACCGTCGAGGTCAGAGTTTGCGAGTTTCCCATGAATATCGAATTTTAAATCAACACCTTGTCCAATTAAATGAACTGACTTTCCTTTCTTGAATTTTTCTAAAACTTTATTCATGTGTTTTCCTATCTTTTTCCAATCTTGTAAGCATGCTCCGTAAACGAAATTTTCATATTCTGTTAAATCCATTTCTGCTTCTTGTGCTAGGGCTTGGCAGGGGAATGCTACTGAGCTTCGCTGAATGTTTGGTTTTCCGTTGCAAATGTATTCTGAGATTGGGTGGGTTATTTTTTGTCTTGCTGATATTTTTTTTGGACTTGAAGATGTTAATTCTTTTGTGTTTGAAGATGTGCTAATGCCGATGTATTTTTGAGTATTTTTTATTGCGTGGTCAAATAGTTCTGGGAATTTTTCTATCTGATGTTTCTTTGCGTATTTATAAAAGAATGCGTTTAGGCCTGGTATACCTACTCTTAAATTCGGGTGAGCACCTTTGAGAATTATTTCTTTGTAAAGTTCTTTGATGAATTCTTCGGCCTCGGTGCTGCCTGATATCATTACGTTTTCTCCAGACTTTACTTTAAGCGCGTAATTTACTACTAATTTTGCTAGTTCTCTTGTTCGTGGGTCCATGGGGAATCAGCTTCGCTGATGTTTTTGGTTTTTGGTCGTTGGTCGTTGGTATGTGAAATCTTTTATTTCACGACTTGTTCGTCCTAAACCTTGTTTATTTTTTACAGAAACAGTCTGTGGCTGATCACCTTAAAGTTTTAGATAAATTGAGTTTAAAAATGTTTCACGGATTAAGCTTTGAAAACTTTGTAGCCCTTTCTTGCTTTCTTATTGAGTTTGGTTCCGATTTCGTCGCCCTTTTTTGCTTTTTCTATTTTTTCGTGCTCGAGTTGCATACTTCTAATTTTTTGCTTGAAATCTGTGTCATCGCCGCCTACGATATGTATTCTGTCGCCGACTTTTAGTGGGGAGCTTAACTTTATTGCTCCGACTTTTATGTTTGCGAAATAGTTGGAAACTACACCTATTTGTTTTGGTTTTGGCATAATTGTATAGGATAACTGTATATATAAGTTTTTTGGAAAGTTATTGTGAAGATTTAAATAACTTGTAAAACTTATGGGGGTATGAGTAATATTAATTTTGCGAAGATTGAGAAGAAGTGGCAGGGCAGGTGGGAGAAGGAGAAAATTTTTGAGGTGAAAGATAGCGGTAAGAATTCTTATTATGTTTTGGAGATGTTTCCGTATCCGTCTGGGTCGGGTTTGCATATGGGGCATGCTTGGAATTATACGATTGGGGATATTCTTGCGCGGTTTAAAATAATGCAGGGGTTTAATGTTTTGCATCCTGTGGGTTATGATGCTTTGGGATTGCCGGCGGAGAATGCGGCGATTGAGAAGGGCGAGCATCCTGAGGATTATACGAAGAAGTCTGTTAAGCATTTTATGGAGCAGCAGAAAGCGTTGGGTTTGAGTTATGATTGGTCTCGTGTTTTGAATACTGCCGATGCTTCTTATTATAAATGGGATCAATGGATTTTTTTGAAAATGTTAGAGAAGGGTCTTGCTTATCAGAAAGAATCGGAGGTTAACTGGTGTAAGAAATGTAATACTGTTTTGGCGAATGAGCAGGTTCACGATGGGAAGTGTTGGAGGCATAGTGATGTCGTTGTTGAGACGAGGAAGTTGAAGCAGTGGTTTTTTAAGACGACTGAATATGCGGATGAGTTGTATTCTAATCTTGAGAATATGGATTGGCCGGAGAGGACGAAGGCGATGCAGAGGAATTGGATAGGGAAATCTTTTGGGACTGAGATTGATTTCACAGTTTCGCAGGTTGGGAGAGGTTTGGAGAGGAAGGGAGAGGTTGCGGCTCCTGTCGTCGCCTCGGGGGAGACTTGGTCTATTTTTACGACTCGGCCGGATACGATTTTTGGGGTTACGTTTATGGTTGTGGCGGCGGGGCATCCTAAGTTGGACTCGTTGGTTACTGAAGAGCAGAGGAAGGATGTTGATAAGTTTTTGAAGAAGTTGGAATCGGTTAGCGATAAACCCCAGTTAGATAGCCTTCGGCATCAAACGGGGCAGGGGAGTGTTGGGGATTTAGAGAAGGAAGGAGTTTTTAGTGGAAGCTATGCGATTAATCCTGTGAATGGGAAAAAGATTCCTGTTTGGATTGGTAATTTTGTCGTCGCTGATTATGGCTCTGGGATGGTGATGGCGGTTCCTGCACATGACCAGAGGGATTTTGATTTTGCTAAGAAATATGGGATTAATTTGAGAGTTGTTATTGAGACACCCGCGAACCATGATTGGGAAAATAGGGCGTATACTGAATCGGGTAAATTGTGTGGTTCTAGAAAATTTGATGGCTTGAAAAATCAAGAAGCGAAGAGAGAAATTGCAATACATCTTGCCAAGAAAAAACTTGGAAGACCTGTTGTTAATTTTAAGCTTCGGGATTGGGGAATTTCTAGGCAGAGATATTGGGGGACGCCGATTCCGATTATTCATTGTGAAAAGTGCGGGGCTGTGCCTGTTGCTGAAAAAGATTTGCCTGTTAAGTTGCCAAAGGATGTTAAATTTGGTAAGGGGAATCCTCTTGAGACAAATGAGAAATGGTTGAATGTTAAATGTCCGAAATGTGGGGGAAAAGGTCGTAGAGAAAGTGATACGATGGATACTTTTGCTAATTCGTCTTGGTATTTTTTGAGATATTGTGATTCCCATAATGACAAGAAAATTTTTGATTCTAAGAAGGTGAAGTATTGGTGTCCGGTTGATACTTATATTGGTGGGGCTGAGCACGCTTGTATGCATTTAATTTATTCGAGATTTTATGTTAAGTTTTTGAGGGATTTGGGATTGGTTGATTTTGATGAGCCGGCTGTTCGGTTGTTTCATCAGGGAATATTGTCTGGCGAGGACGGAATCAAGATGAGTAAATCAAAACCTGAGACTTGTGTTTTGCCTGAAGTAGTCTCGGATAAGTATGGTATTGATACTGCTCGATTCTTTTTGTCTGGTCTTGCTAGTCCTGATAAGAATATTGATTGGAGCGAAAAGGGGATATCGGGCTCAAGTAGATTCATCAAAAGAATCTTCGATTTTTTTGGGGCAATGGGCAATGGGCAATGGGGTAAGGATAGTGATGAGCTGTTGTCTTTGTTGAACAAGACGATTGAGAATTTTGGGAATTATTATGAGAATTTTGAATATAGGAAGGCGACGATTGAGATTCGAGAACTTTTCGATGCAATCGAAAAGTTCGGCAATGGGCAATCGGAAATTGGTAATTGGGTTTCTAAGGAAACTTTGGGTAAATTCTTGCAATTACTTAGTCCTATTTGTCCGCATATTACCGAGGAGCTTTGGGAAAGGTTGGGGAATAAGGATTTTATTTCTAAAAGTGAATGGCCTAAGATTGATGAAAAGAATGTTTTGAAGAAAGGGGCGGTTGATGAGGATTTGAATTCTAAGATTGTTAATAGGATTAAAGAAATTTTAAAAAATGACACTAAGAATGTTTATGTTTATGTGATGCCGTTTGAGATTGATAGAATTGATGTTAAGAAAGTTTCTGAAGGTGTTGGTAAAAAGGTTAAAGTCTTTGCGGTTAATGATTCTAAGAAGGTTGACCCGGGGAATAAGGCGAAGAAAGCGAAGCCGGGTATGGCTGCTGTTTATTTGGAGTGATTCGCTAATTATATAAAGTGATTTTTGTTAGAGTTTTTATGAAAAAAGAGGATTGGGGACGTAGCATATTGAAGGATAGTACTAGTGTTTTGAGACATTTGGTTATTCCGCAAACGTTTGGGCAGAGGGCTGCGGATGGAATTGCGAAGTGGGCTGGAAGTTGGACTTTTATTTTAAGCTTCCTTGTTCTTCTTGGGTTGTGGATGGTTCTTAACACTTCGATGGTTTTGTTTGGGGTATGGGATTTATATCCGTTTATTCTTTTGAATTTGGTTTTGTCTACTATTGCTGCTTTGCAAGCTCCGGTGATTTTGATGAGTCAGAATAGACAAGCTCAAAAAGATAGAGTGAAGGCTGAATACGATTATCGGGTTAATAGGAAGGCAGAGAAAATGATTGAGGAGATTTTGAAGAGGGTTAGGGTTATTGAGGGGAAGAAAAAGGTTGGGAAAAAGTGATGTGTGTGGTGGAGTATAGATTTATTTTTAAAAACTAATTTGTCTTGTTTAATATGGCAGCAAAACGAAATTTTATTTACTCAATAGATGGTCCAACTCCTCCAGAAAAGGGGGAACTTGGTCACTGGGGTTTTGATATTATTTTAGATGGAAATTTTGCTAGAAAAATGAGAGAGAAATATCCGAATGAAGAAGTCAAGGCAAGACTAAATGGTGAGGGGAGAATAATTATCGCTAGGTATGGTCTTGAAAAAATGGGGAATGTCACACCTTATGATTTTTTATCTGGAAGCTGGCTACCAAATAGTTTTCGAGTTCCTGGAAATGCTTGCGATTTAGGATTGGAGTGTTCTGATAGAGAAGAGTTAACGAATACAAGATTGGGTGAAATAGAAAAAAGATTGCGACCTGTGACTTATACTCCTCATAATGTTGACGGGAGAGATCAGGCTTTTTGCCTTCTTTCACTATTCACACATTGGGCCAATCTTACAAACATGGTTTTCAATTAGCTATATTCTTATAAGGTTTAAATTTCTAAAAATGTAATGAATAGATTGGGCGCTGTTTTTGATTTTGGATGGCCTCATTTTTTTGAAGGGGTGTGTTACTCTTGGCCAAATCAGAAAGTAGATTATGATAAGTTGTTTCTTGAGAAGAGAGATGGGCTATCTCCCCTGCTCCTTGTGGAGATGAAAAAACAAATTTCCGCTATGGGAGTCTCAACCTCCGTCCCACCTTACCCTAATGTGCAGCAAGGAGAAAGAGGACTTGCTATGGGGCTAGGTGATGGTGGAAGATGGATTGAATTATGGAAAATGATGGGTAGTTATTTTATTAACGGTCATAATCTTGATTCATGGAAAGATAATGCGGCTGCTTTTAATATCGGGTCTCATGTTTTGGAATATTTAGCTCCTGGAATCTTGGCCCCAAGAGTTCGTAACAATGATGGTGATTGGGAAATAAGCTATCCTCTGCCTGCTGGAATAGAAAATATAGATTATGAAGACTTTCCCGAAGATCCTTTGAGGAGAATTTACGAGATTGTTGGGCTGAACCCTGATTTCGAAATTATTAGGGAGCATGGTCTTCAAAAAGTAGTTAATGGTAATGGGGAAATTTTTACTGAAAATGGATTTTGCAAGACTAGAGGATTTAAAAGATGGGATGTTCCAAAGTCTTCTTTCGTGGCTTCAAAATTGATGTCCCTAACAGATCCAAATTTTTAGTTATTCCAATATAGCTTTAATACGTCTAACTCCGGAAGAGCTTGATTCTTCTTTTGTGATTTTGAATGTTCCGAGTTTGGATGTATTTTCTACGTGAGGTCCGGCGCATATTTCTTTTGAGAAGTCTCCGATT
>CAYYYV010000003.1:0-18831 GCA_964476225.1 Candidatus Woesearchaeota archaeon
CCCACAAAAAACATTAGCAAAAACCCTATAAACCCAAAGTTCGTACAATCTAAACAATGGATAAAGAACAATTTCTAAAAAAAATCGAAGTAGAATTAAAAATATCAAAAAACTCCCCCTACACAATTCGTAATTATATCAAATCAAACAAAAACTTTTTAGACTTCACAAACAAAATTCCAGACGAAACAACAACAGATGACATAAAAAACTTCATGGCAGAAAACCTAACCGACAAAGCCGCAATGTCAATCATATTATTTCTAGCCGCAATCAAATATTCATACCAAACAATTTTTCAAAATGACATCACAGCCACAATCAAGCGTCCAAAAAAAGAAAACCGAATCCCAACAACTCTTTCAAAAAAAGAAATAAAAAAATTATTAGAAGAATTAAAAACCGAGAAGTCAAAACTCATGACAAGCCTAATGTATGCATGTGGTTTCCGAGTTTCCGAATTAATAAATTTAAAAATTTCAGATTTAAACTTCCCAGAAATGATAGGACACGTAAGACAAGCTAAAGGAAACAAAGACAGGGTTTTCAACATCCCCGAATTCCTCGTCGACGATTTGCAAAATTTTGTGGAACAACAAAAAAAGAACAGCGAAGAATTTCTTTTTACAGGGAGGTCAGGAAAACTCACAACAAGAAACCTACAAAAAATAATTTCCTCAGCAGCAAAACGAGCCGGCTTAAACGAAGTCCATTGCCACACTCTCCGCCACTCTTTCGCAACCCATCTTTTAGAAGACGGAGTCGACATCAGAAAAATCCAAGAACTTTTAGGACACGCCGATCTTTCAACAACTCAAATCTACACCCACGTTTCCACAGAAGAACTAAAAAAAATAAAATCCCCAATCGACAATCTATAATAATATTGCACAAGTCGCGCGCGAACAACGCGCAACAAAACCGGTTACCTGTTACCTGTCACCTCGCGAAGCGTGCCCACGTTTCCACAAAAGAACTCAAAAAAAGAAAATCCCCAATCGACAACCTATAATTAATCTCTCAAACTATCCAAATATTTTAGAATCTCAATCCCCTCTTTCCCGCGAATCTCAATAACAATCTCAGACTCATTGCCATAACAAGATTCCAACATCTCAAGCTCCTGAGTCTCATAATTTATCCCACGAATATCTCTAATAAAACAAGTCGAATTACAATAAACAGACTTATCTAAAACATCCTCAGACATCTCTCTCATAAATTCCGGAGCACTTTCCAAATCGATATTACTCACATTAACCCCATCAAGACAATTCTGGGTAGAATTACAAATTGCCCCCGTATTCCGCCCCTCCCCAACACAAAGCCTTATCGTCTTGAAAACATAAAAATTATAGAAGTAAACCCCAGCAATCCCCCCAACTACCAAAACAGCAACAAGAATTCCCAAAAGAATCCAACCAATCAAACCTCTTTTTTTCATGATAGAATATATAATTTAGAGTTTATAAAACATTTTATAAAATCATATATCCTAAACTTACATGACCTGCAAAAAATGCGGATACCAAGACAAAAAAGAGAAGACAATTTTCGGAAGTACACTATGTAGCATATGCGCAAAATTTGCCCCAGAAAAAATCCAAGACTTCCAAGATTACATTGCCGAAAAAATAGACTGGAAAATCCTCGACACCTTTAGAAGTCACAATCAATCTTTAGACAAAAAACAAAAAGCAGGTATGCAAAAAATGGCAAGCATAGGGAGACTCCAAACACGCCCACCCCTAGGCTACGAAGTCCAAAATGGAAACTTAATCCCAAACGAAGACGCCGTCCGAGTCCACTCCCTATTCAAAACATTCCTAGCAAGAAAATATTCATTAAATTCCCTATCAAAAAATTTCTCCCTCTCAGTCAACGGCCTAAAAAAAGTCCTATCAAACCGAACCTATTTAGGTGAAATAAAATTCGACGGCAAAATTAACAAAGGAAACCACCAACCAATAATCAACCCAGAAATTTTCTACGCAGTTCAGAGAAAACTTAAAACTTATTTGAAGCCAAGAAAAAATAAAGCCTAAGTCTTATAGATAAAGAGGGACTCATATAAGAAATCAATCTATCCACTTAAGACCCCAATCTTCATAGGAGCTCTTCATCGTTTTTCTATTCGATTCAAATATCTTTCTTTGTTTCTTATATCCTATTGCGAAGATTACTAACAAAATTAATAACACATCTGTTAAAATAAAAATAGACATGAAGCTTAAATATTCTATAGAAAAAAAAGCAAGTATCGTCAAGACAAGAGATGCAGTAAAATAAATTTTAAAATACATTCTATCTTTATCTTCTCTGGCCTTATCGTGAAGATAGTTATTATCCTGCATTAATGTACTTTTAAAAAAGAAATCTGGGTCATCTCTTCTTAGTGGCTAAATATATATTTCTCCCATAACTTCTAAAGAAATAAGGCATTTTAAAGAATTTATATCCCACACAACACACTTAACCAATACACTCCACAAGAAATGCGTTGTCGAAGACGACGTAATTTTTTGTGGAAGAAATCAAACAAACCACCCACAAGCGAAGCACCCCACCACCCCACAAGGCAAGCATCACTTTCCGACCCACCATCCCAGTTTCCGCCTAACGGAAACTAGTCTGCCTCATTGCCCGCGCCTTAGAATCCCCAGGTTTGTAAGCTTCTTTCCTTCGAGTATCGGCAATTAACATATTCCTATCATAAGCCAAGAACGCATTTTTAACATCTTCTTTCTTAGTAAACTTAACAATCGCCTTAGCAATAGCCAAACGCCCAGCCTCAACCTGGCACGCAATCCCACCACCAGTCACATTCAAAGCAATATCAAATTTCAATTCACCCAAAACATCATTAGCAATAATCAACGGCTCACTAATTTCAAGTTGCTGTAAATCAGATAAAAACGTCAACGGCCTTTTATTAAAAGTCACAACCCCATTTCCCTCTTCAATAGTAGCTTTAGCAACCGCAGTCTTTCTCTTACCTGAAACAATCATCTTATCCATTTTTCATTTCCCCCGACAAAATGGAGATGATATTTCTTTGAAATTTCTTATCCATCTTATTTCAACAACCCCACTATTTCTTTAATTGTAGAAAACTTCATCGGCTTCTTATGATTCAACTTAATAGCTTCGCTCCCGACTCCCGACTCCCGACTCCCGACTCCCGATGTATAACATTTCAATCTCCGATAAGCATCCTGTCCCTTCATCCTATCCCGAGGCAACATTCCCCGAATCATTCTCTTAACCAACCGGTCAGCAACCCTCGGATATTTCGGACCCTTAATAGAACCACCCGAACCCATTTCCCTCTTCGCCAAAATCTTTTTCGCCAACAACTTCTTATCCCCAGAAACAATTATATCATTACAATTAATAACATCAACCGAATTTCCCTTCAACAAATCCTTAGCAACAACACTCGCCAATCTACCAAAAACCGCATCTGTACCGTCATAAATTAGTTTGCTCATCGTAAAATATCATAACCATTTAATTCAGGATTCTTTTTCATTTCTTCATCAATCGTAACAAAAGTCCCCTTAGCATTCTTAATCTTATCAAGAGCTTTTTCCGAAGCAGACCACGCAACAATCTTTTTAGCCACACTCAAATCTCCAGCACTCAAAATTTTCCCAGCAACCAAAACATCTCCCTTAATCATATCAACATCTTTTAAATTCACCGCAGGCCACCGTCTCTTCGGTCGAGCCAACTCTTTCGCAACAACAGGATTCGTTTTCTTCAACTTAATTATAGTCTCAACTAAAGAAGAATCCATCTTCTGCTTCATTCTTCTTTCAATTTTACTTTTCGAAATTGAAACATGAAAACCTTTAGGTTTACTTTTCTCAATCTTCGTTTTGTTTATCGTTATTTCCATTTTCTATTTCTCGAATTTTATTTATGAGGAAAGGAGGACTCGAACCTCCGTAAGCATAAGCTAATGCGCCCTTAACGCATCCCGTTTGACCACTCCGGCATTTCCCCGCATTGGAGCCCTTAATGCAGCTGGTTTAATTAGCAATTACTTAACAACCTTCAAGACTTCAGAAAGATTTCCTTTCAAAGCCTTACATGCTTCATTAAAAATTTCCGAAGCACTAATCTGCCCCCACGACTCAATCGTGAAAACCAAATTATTATCAAATGAAATTTCAACACCCGGATAATCCTTCATATCGTCCTCATCCAAATCGCAAGCAGCCGCATTCTTAATCTTAATTTTCTCTCCAAACATCTCAAAAACTTCAGGATAAATCTCAGCCAACTCACTCTGTTTCTTGCCCTGCCCCGTTTGATCTTTAGTATCCAATGGGGCAGAAATTTTAATCTTAGCCAAATGTTTATAGTGAGCAGTCCCCGGCATAAACTTAGAATGGTCAACTCCTTTCCCAGCCTTAGCCCTCGCAACAAGCTCAAGCTCCTGTCCCTCACCCAACAAAACAATCGGAGTATCCGGATAAATAACATCACCATCAAGTTCTCCCGCAAGAATTTCAACACCGTCGCCCTTCCCCTTAGCCTTTAACTTCATCTCAACAGTTTGGTCAGCCTTCATTTTTTGATTCTTCAAAGACAAAAGTCCCAACCTATGAGATATAACTTCATCATAAAGAACAGAATCATTTTTATAAATATCACATTCATCAACCGCCAAAATCGGAATCTCCCCAACACTTCTCCGAATCGCATTCGCCAAACTCACATTCACATCTGTAATAAAGCTAATCTCTTCCGCAGTTTTTGTTATTGTTTCCATATTTTTTATTCTTGTTTTTAGTTTATAAGCTTATACAATTTAGTTCTACCCTCACAAGTCACCGAAACCCCGAAACCCCGAAAGCCGAACACCGATGAAATCGAAGATTTCATTATACTCTCCGCCCCCTTCGTCCGCCTTTCTTCTTCGGCCCACCACGAGCAACCTCAGTCGTCTCAGCCATACTCAAAATCTTAAATCCTTCTTTAGTCAAAGTCCGAACAATCGCATGAGCCCCCGGTCCAATTCCGGTCGCACCAGTCTGCCCTTTCATTCTCACATAAAGCGTACTAATCTTATAATCCCTACACATGTCCTGAACTCTCTTCGCAATAAACATAGCAATAGTCGGGTTCGCCCTCATCCTATCATGCTTCGTAATCTGCCCGCCAGAAATCCTACCAATCGTGTTCCCGGCCAAGTCGGTCACAGTCGCAATCGTATTATTAAAACTAGCATATATACTCAAAATCCCAGTGTCATCAAAATCCTTCGCCATTATTCTTCAGCCCCCTCATCTTTAACTTCCTCAACAACCTCGTCCTTAACGGGAACCTTGCCTTCCTCAGAAGGTACTTGCGGCTGCGCAACTTTCTTAACTTTCTTTTCCTTCAACGCAAGTTTCTCTTCCAAATCCTTAGTCACAACAAATGACGGAATATTCACAACCTTCCCATCAACCAAAACATTCTTATGAACAATCAATTGCCGAGCACCTTTCGCCGTAGTCGCCAACTTTTTCTTAACCAACATAGTCTGCAATCTCCTCTCAAAAATATTCTCCTCGGTCAAAGCCAAAACATCCGAAACATCCCGAATAACAAATCCAACCTTATTCAACTTATCAAAAAATTTCTGTTGTTCTGCAATATCCTTACCAATCAAAACCTTAGCCCTCCGTCTCAATTTAGAAACCGCAGTTTTCGCTTTCCAAATTTCCCGCTTATTCTTCAAACCATATCGTTTAATCAAAACATTTTCCTCGTCCATCCTAGCCCGATCAAACAACTTTTTTGGTCGGCTAAACAATTTTCGTTTACGTTTAATATCCCCCATATTACAATTTTCCTCCAAGTGCTTTAACGTCCCAAGCTACCGAAACACCGAAACACCGAATACCGAAACCCCGCGAAATAAAATGGAACATTTTATTTCTCCACCTTCTTTTTAGCAGCCGCAACAGATTTTCCCCTGTTCCGCCTGAAATTTGCTTTAGTTCTTTGTCCTCGTACAGGTAAATTCGCAGCGTGTCGAATACCCTTATAAGACCTAATCTTTTTCATCCTCTTAATATCAAATTCCTTCCTCAATTTCAAATCCGCCCCGCTAACATGCTGATCTTCTCCCGTCTCCAAATCCTTCTGCCTATTCTTCAAAAAAGCAGGCACATCAGGATTCTTAATAAATTCTTCAATCTTAACCATCTCACCCTTATCAACATCTTGAATTCTTTGACTTCTATCAAGCTTTAAATTTTTACAAATCGCATTCCCAAGTGTCCAAGAAATTCCGCTAATTTGCGTAAGGGCCGCACCGAGTTTCTTGTCCCCTCGGATATCTCTTCCAAGCACTCTCACTAAAGTAACATCGTCTTCTTCTTTTCTAACATATTTTTTCTTTTCAGTTTCTTTAGCCATTTTTCTTTTCTCCGGAACAAATAGATTAATGAAACATTTTAAATGTTTCTTCAGCCATTTTATGATATAAACAGATTATGTCTCTGTATTTCTGTCAACTCTTCCATAATTCTTTTTTCAACAACCTTCTCTGGCGAAGGCATGTTCTGAACCCTTTCTTTAATATCTTCAAAAGATTCAAAGTTCTTTTCATCCCGAGCTTCAAGAATCGCAGCCGTGTGCTTTTTCCCAAGTCCCGGAAGTAATTCAAATTGGTGAAGTCGAGTATTTATAGCTTGTGCTTCATTGAAGAACTTAACATACTTTTCTTCATTGGTCTTAACTTCCTTCTCAATAAACTCTTCCAACTCTATCCTGGCAGTCTCAGTCAACTTTTCCCTAGGACATCGCCCAAGAATATACTGAACCTTATCCCGCTTCCCATCTCCAATATAAGCAACCTCCCCAACCTCAAATTTCTCTCCCCTTCGAGGAACCAATTGCAAAAGAGTAAGCCCGGTAGTACCAATAGCCTGCGCCAAAGGCATCCTTTTATTTTCCAATGGATATCCGTACGGTAGGAAATCTAGTATAACTGCATTTTCTTCCCTAGCCATTTTTCGATCCTCCGAAAAATTGATAATGAAACATTTTCAATGTTACTTGGGACATATTAATACTTCCCAGTCACTTCTAAAATTTTAGCTACTTCGTCAGAATCTAAAGAAACCTCAATAATCACTTTATTCAAATCAGAAGCACTCTTCGGAACAAAATCCACAATCTTCACAATATGCTCATCCTTCAACTTTATCAAATCAAGCGCTTTCAATTCCCCAAGCATCGCCTCAGCCTTCTTAATATCCATTTTATTAAACTTACCAATAAATTTCTTAATATCCTCAGCCTTTTCCGAATCTCCAGCTAAAGCAACAACCTCTGCCAAAGTAATAGGTCTTTCTTCGTTTATCATTTTACAATTTCCTCAAATGAATAGGGTGAATTATAAAAGTCTTCGCCTTATTCCCATCTTTAATTTCAACCAACTTAAATCGTCCTCGGCTTTCAAGAACTTTTCCACTCATCCCCTTAATTCTCTTAGGATAAGAAAACCGAACACCAACATCACTAACAACAGCAACATTACTGCCATCATCAACTTTTTTAAAGTAAGAACTAAGCCGCAACTTTCCCTTTTCTCTAATTTTTTTCCCTTGTCTTGCCATATTGTTTATTAAATTATCACAGAACTCTTCAGCGCCGTAACAACTCGGACAGATAACTATCCTAACAAATCAAGAAAAAGTCCGTTTATAAAGTTTCCCAAAGGGGCAAGAAAATTTATAGGAAACCTTTCTCAAGAAATAAAACTTTCGGCATTCCCCATTTCCAATTGCTCCACCGCCTCGTCTACAACATCTATTTGCGAATCCCCATTTTCAACAGGAACATCCATCACCAATTCCTCAGGACCAACATCGGCAACCTCAACAACTTCCCGAACCTCAACTTCCGAAACAATTTCCTCAACAACCTCAACCTCAGAAACAGCAACGCTCTCCCCAACTTTCCCCAAATCTAAATTTCCCTTATCTCTCTCGGCTTCCATATTTTTTACAATAGCTTTAGCCATCTTCTCTCCCCAAACCTGATACATACAATGTTCACACATATCAACGACAGAATCGTCACCAACTTTCACAGAACAATAAATACATTTTTTCACCATTTTACCTCTTATCAATTTCTATTAACAACTTCCCTTTTTAAATTTTTATGAGACAATTCACAACAATAAGAACTTTTAAAAACAAAACAACCCAATATACTATATGAAAAAGAGTATAATGTTATTATTGATAATTATATCCGTCACAATAGTATCCGCAGAATCAACATGCGATATAAATGCATCTCTGCTTAATCAAGACCCATACCCTGCAGTTCCTGGGGATTATGTCAAATTAGTATTTCAAATAGATGGAATAGATGATCCAGATTGCAACGATATTATATTCAACCTATTACCAGATTATCCAATAGAATTTAACCCAGGAGAAACAGGTCTAAAAACATTCGAAAAGGTGAAATATCTGAAAGATTACGAATCCAATATATTAATACCATACGAAGTAAGGATAAACAAAGACGCACTTGACGGAACAAATCCAATTGAGATTAACATGCAAAGCAAGGGAGGAGCCTCTATCTCTAAAACATTTGATTTAGAAATAGAAGACGTCAGAGCAGATTTCGAAGTTTATGTGAAAGATTATGATTACACAACAAATGAATTAACACTAGAAATATTAAACATTGAATCATCGGACGTAGAAGCATTAAGTTTAGAAATACCAAAGCAAGACTCTATACAAATCAAGGGAGCAAATAGAATAGTGGTAGGAGATTTAGACTCAAACGAATATACAACAGCAGACTTTGAGGCGATATCATCCGACGGAGAATTCAAAGTAAATTTAATTTACTCAGACACAATCAATACAAGAAGAACCATGGAAAAAACAGTTAGCTTCGACTCATCATATTTCATAAATAGAAAGGCAGACCAAACAACAACCTCCACATGGACATACATAATCTATGCAGCAATAATCGCCCTAATCGTTTGGTGGATAGTTAGAAGACTTAAGAAAAAGAAATAATTCTAAACAAAAATAGCAAACTCCACCAAGTCGAATCTTAAGGCATAGCCGTTCTTAAGCCGAAGGCGTTCTTTAGGGCATAGCCGTTCTTAAGCGAAGCGTTCTGCGTTATGAAGTTACTCATAACGCAACGCATCAACAGCATTAATCTTACTAGCTCTCCACGCCGGAATCATTCCAGAAATAGCCCCAGTAAAAGTCGCGAACGCAATCAACCCAACAAACAAAACCCAAGAATAATGAGGACTTAAAAATCCATAACCCAAATTGTCCAAAATACCCGCTCCCAAATTAGACGCGCCCCACCCGACCAAGACGCCAATCACACCGGCGACAAATCCAAGAAACCCAGACTCAAACAAAAATATTTTAAATATTTCAGAATTCCTAGCCCCAATAGATTTTAAAACACCAATCTCCTTAAACCGCTCCAACACCGAAGTAATCATCGTATTCGCAGTATTAACAGCAGACACAATAACCGAGATGAAAGCAATCAGAATAATAAATCCAATAACGATATTCAAAACAACAGTAAAAGATTCCAGCAAATCAGCGAAAGACGAAACAGTAAAATCTTCTTTCCCTTCATCTAAATTTCTATACTGCCTCAATTTTTTCTCGACCCTGTCCCCGGTCTCGTCAATCTTTTCTTTATCAACACGCGCGATAATCATTCCGTAAGAAAGAGTTTTCTCAGGATAAAGCTCGGACATAAAATCATTAGTAACATAAATGTTGGAGTCATCTGAAGGATTTCCTACAGATTCATAAAATCCAACAATTCTAAGCTCCTGTCCATGCACCTCAATTTTACTATTCAAAGAATAGGCCTTAGGAAAAATTTTATTTTTAATTAAATAATTATACCCGAGCGTAACCTTCCCCGAATCTCCAGAACGCAGAGCCCGACCCTTAATAACATCAATATTTGAAAGTTCCATGATTAACGGAAGGGTGGGGTCGTAACTCGTAACAAATACATACTTCATAGAATCATCCTGGACAATATCACCAGCTCCAATATACATCCCAGTCGCCTCATAAACCCCAGCCGTTTTTTCAATAACTCTCAAATCATCATCTAAAAGTTTAAACGTGTTGTCCAAACCAGGAACACCCTGACCCTTGGGCTGAATTAATAATTTGTCAGCCGAAGACGAAGAAGTAAATTCATCAATATAATCATAAAGACCCCAGCCATAACTAACAAAAATAAAAATCGTAGCAATTCCCACGAAAATAGATAAAATTGTAAGGATACTCCTAGCCTTACTTTTTTTTATATTATTCAGCGAATACTTAACACTCTCCTTACTAATCACCATTCTATTTCCGTTCCTCCATTAGTTGCTCAAGTCCCAGCGCAACGCGCTTACCCTCGGCATCTCCGATGCCTACCATCGCGACAAAGTCGCAACCACCGGATGCAAAGCATCCTACCATCGACGAAATCAAAGATTTCATCCTCTCAACGCCTCCACCGGATTTTGTTTAGCCGCATTCATTGCCGGAACAATACCAGCAATAGCTCCAATCAGAAAACTACCAACAAGTGCAAACCCAATCAGCACAAAATCAATAATAGGAGCGAGCTCAGACCCAAGAAAACTATTAATTCCAGCTACACCTACAACACCAATGAGGGTTCCCAAAACAACACCAATCAGACCTCCGACAAATCCAAGCAAACCAGATTCAAAAAAGAACTGCAAAAATATCTGAAAATTTGTACCACCAATCGCTTTCATAATACCTATTTCTTTTTTCCTCTCTAAAACAGAAGTTGTCATAGTGTTAACAATTCCCAACGCCCCAACCAAAATAGAAATAGAAGCTATAATTATAATAAAAGCCTGAACTCCACCAAGAACACTATTGACAGTTTCCATCATAGATTCAGGCGTAGATACTTCGAAATCCTCCTCCCCAATCTTAACGTCCCTACGTTTCCTCATCAACTTTTCTATATCCTCCTTAGCTTTGTCCATCTGGTCCTCGCTCTTAGCTTGCACCGCAATAACATCAACATCAACATCAACATTAATTAAATCTCTCAGCGGAGCATCATTCATCATAACAACATTATCAAAAACAAGACTTCCAGTTTTCTTCAAAATTCCAACAACTTTAAATCTCTCATCTTGTATCAACACAGTTTTTCCTGGAACAACTGGCTCACCAAAAATATCACCATTCTTCCAAAAATTATATCCAAGCATAACATTCCTCACGTCCCCATCCTTAAGCATTCTTCCAACCTCCACCTCAGAATCTAAAACCTCATAAGCGACTTTTCTCTTTCTTCCATCCGGAACAGACGTAGAAGAACCGAAGGAAACCACATTATTAAACTCCATTTTTACAGAACTAATTATTCTAGGAATGGCCACATCAACAGAAGAAAGCCTCTCAATAGCATCAACATCGTCAGTCGTTAATTTATTAACAGCCCCACTTCCAGGAGGACCAAAAGAATTAAGTCCTCCCGCCTGAACAGAGATAATCTGTGTAGAACTAATTCCAAACTGAGCACTAACCGCAGCCTGCAATCCCGCACCCAAACCAATCAGAGCAACAACAGCAGTAACTCCAATAAAAATTCCAAGCAATGTCAGCCAAGACCGAACACCCCTATGCTTCAAATTCTTCAAAGCCAAAATCAAATAATCAAGTTTCATATACACCTCGACATTAAAAGTTTTTATAAGTTTAAATAAATTGGGATTGCCATTTTTTCGTTAAACTTTTATAACATACATTCCTCCACCTTTAATGAAGTCAAAAGCCATATTAGCAGGCATTATTTTATTAGTAATCAGCTTTTTAGGCCTACAATATTTCCCCTCAGGTGAAGACACAATTAAAGTCGCCAGCTTCAACGCCCAAATATTCGGAGACACAAAGATTTCAAAAATCGGAGTCGATTATTACAAAGACTTAATTGAGGACTACGACCTATTTTTCTTACTAGAAATCCGAGACATAGACGAAAGCTCATTCCAGCAAGTCTGCGACTCCCTAACCAATTACAACTGCCTAATCAGCAACCGCTCCGGACGCTCAACCTCCAAAGAACAAATCGGAGTCTTCTACAAAAACGAAAGCTTAAACATAATTGAATTCAAAAGCCTCACAGACAACGAAGATAAATTTGAACGAGAACCCGTTTTTCTAAAACTAGATAACGGATTAATCTTCCATATCGTCCACTTAAAACCGACCAACGTCAGCCAAGAACTAACCGCCCTAGAAGAGTTAGTAACCACCGGCGTCTTAATCGGGGATTTCAATGCAGATTGCGATTACTACAACAACGAAGAAGAAATCCACCTAGATTCATGGAACTGGATAATCAAAGACGACGCAGACACCACAACCACAAAAACCGACTGCGCCTACGACAGAATCATTGTCTCAAATTCCATTGAGGTAAGCGACTTCGGAATTGTAGAAATTGATGAAGATGTTAGCGATCATAAATTGATATGGGCGGAGATTACGGGATGAATTCGGATTCAAGGCAGGGGAATTTTTAGCCACGGATTACACGGATTCTCACGGATTAGAAGGCACACGGATTCGGGGGCAGGGAACAGGGAAATAATTGAACTCGGGACTTACTCGGATTTTTGATTAGGAAAAAGGTGTTATGTAAATTGTTCAACCAAGAGCATCCGTCCGTAGTCCCGCAAAGTATCCCCCGCTCGTGTAGCTTAGAAGAAATAGAGTATAATAATCTTTATTAAGATTATTCGGCAATGAAAAATATGTCATTTTTAGGAGTTGACGCAAAAAAGTTTGTGAGAGAAGGTATAAGTAATGATTTTGTAGCTCTCACAGGAATCGGAGTTGAAGTTGAAGACTATGAAAGGTTCAAAAAAGAATACATAGAAATAATTCAAAAACTTTTAGAAAAAAGAGGTATCACCCCTGAAAAAAAGGCCTATAAATCTTATGACTTAAAAAAATTAAATATTGATGAAGAATTTTACGAAGAATTTTACGAAGAAATAAAGACAAAGATAGAAAAAATTTATGTTTGCTATTCTTACTTTAGTCAAAAAAATGGGAAAAGAGTTGAAATTTATCCATTCGACAGAAAACATGAAATTAATATCATGGATTTCATGATAGACCATTTGGATCCTGGCTATCCCCACGTTTGCTTATGGGAAATAATGAGGGATGGGTTCACCGGAAAATGTTTCTTAGATGGAATTAATGGAAAAGTTACAAATGCGTGGAACGAAATAGAAAAAAATGTAGATTTCTCTATTCTCCCAAATGAAGACAAAACAAATGCACTAATCTCTTCGGCAGATATACTTACAGTCTTCTTAGATATAGCAATATCTAAAAATCAACAAAGGTTAGACAAGGAAGGAGTAGAAAAAGTATTTGAATCAATAAGTGATAAATTAAAAATATTTTTTGTAAGTAATGCCTGTCTCTACTCAATAATCCCACTAAGCGAAAAGCAAAACATACCATTCATAAAAAAAATAGCTCATCCAACATTCTATATTATTAAAGAAAAATCAAAATACGTGGACGACAAAGCTATAGAAAACTCCCCCCTTATCAAAAAAGTTGCCGACTTATGCTTTTCCAAAAATGGATGTTTCAAATTTTTTGATCCCCGTATAGATCATGAGGCCATTTGTTCAGAAGATTATTTAATAACATTTAGTAAAGCAGGAGATGAAAGTGCCGAATCTCTAAAAGCGATGGGATACAAGTTTACCAAGGTGAGTTTAGATGACTTAGATAGTTTAGAATAGAAATGTTTATAAATATTAATAACCTAAAAATACTGAGTTATTACTCAGACCAGAGCAATATCTCTCCAATTAAGGATTACTAAAAAGAATTATTTCCCCTAGATTGAAGGTATCGGACATTTTGTTTACAAGTTTGGAAATCTTCAATTAACACATACATTTAAATATTTTGAAAGCTTCCCAAGGGTTAACCCATTTGTGGATTAACTGGTTAACCCTTCAGCAGTTTTCTTATAAATATTAACCCCCAATCACACCCAACTGCCAATCCCTCAACACCAACCTCATTTTTTCCTCCACCCATAATAAAATAATGGAACTATAAGTAATAGAACAATAAATATAGTGGGAACATCAACACCATTATACATTGGAGAAACTAATACCACCATGATAACATAAGTTATAGCTACAAGTTTTGCATATAATTTCATATCTTTATTCGGTTTTTTAACCCAAGCAAAATAAACCATCGGGAAATAATAAGCTAACCCCATTATTGTTGCAAAAAGAAAGGTTAATGCAAAACCTATTTTTGAAGAAAAGGGGAGGGCATTATCAAAACTATTAAGTGTTAGATATAAACCCCAAATCCCAAAAGCTATAACTCCCAAGGATACAATCTTTGCCCAGATATTCATAATTGTTTCAGTAGTATTCATTTCTTCTTTCCTTTTAGTATTAGCATTTTATATAAGTCATTCCCACCCAATATTACTAATCCAATAAATCCTGTCATTCTTAATGTTGTTCCAATAACTTTCAATCCTTCACCTTGAGCAACTAATAATAATAATCCTAATCCTGCACATGAACCCAGTAATATATACCATTGTTTCTTATCCATATCTCCAAAAAGAATCCACACTATTTAATCTTTACTTAATCTTTCCCTACCCTCAAATCCCTCACAAAACAAACCACCAAATAATTCCCCCGTCGTATCTGTGTCATCTGTGTAATCCGTGTTCTAATTATTCCCCTTCCCCATCACTTACTCCCCTCACAAACAACCCCATCCTTATCCCCATCTAAATAATGAACATCATTACCAACTCCCCCGCACTCATCAAACACACCCTGCGCATCCACACGACTATCAAACGAACCACAATTATAAACATTAGACCCACACCGAGAATCCCCATTAAAAGCAACAACCTCCTTAACATCCTTAACAACCTCCCCAGTCACACCACCACCCAAACCAAACGAAAGAAAAATAGCAATCCCTATAATCAACGCCCCAACAATAATCGCCAACACAATCTTATTCCCCTGTTCCATACAACAACCACCCCACCAACCTTTATAAAAATTTATACACTCAATATTTAACACTTCCAAAAACAAACCACCCAATCTGTGATCGAATCTTCCCCCGTCGTATCCGTGAGAATCCGCAAAATCCGTGCCAATTATTTCCCTGTCTTCTCAGCCCCAAAACCCTTAAACTCATTATCTAAAACCTTCCTCTTAATCCCCGCCTCTTTACCAAAATTCAAAACCAACCCAACCTCCAAACCAGTAGCCCTCAAATAATTCAACAACTGCCCCTTCTCATTCCCAGAAAAATCAATCAAAGCCTTAACTTCAACAACAACTTTATCCTCAATAATAAAATCAGCATGCCCCAACCTATTTAGCAATCAATAAGTGAGGGTACAGCAAAATAATCCCCGACATTTTCTCCCTTATAATAAACCGTAAGCGAAACCTGCTGCCCAAACTCAAGCCCCTCACGTCGAAACTCAACCGCCAAAGCATTCTCATAAACCTTTTCTAAAAACCCATATCCAAGCTCATTATACACCCTATAAAAAATCCCAATAATCCTCTCCGTCACCTCCTCGTGCTTCATAAAACAACCAATGACAAAAACTTATTAAATCTTCCCCCGCCGTATCCGTGAGGTCCGTGCCAATTATCTCCTTACTTCCTCACCAAAACAAAATAAGTCCCATACCCTCTCGCCACCTTAACAATCTTCCCCATCTTAACCAACTTTTTCCCAATCCGCGTAAGTATATTATCATCAATCCCAAGCTTCTTCATAATAACACAAAACTCCACTCCCCGCTTACGAGACCCAACAAACTCCAAAACCTCACGCTCCCGAGCATTCAAATAATCCACCAACCACAATTTCCTCTTATGACTAAAAACCCTCTCCTTCAAAATCCCCTTCTCCTTCAATCCCCTAACCGCAACCCCCAATTTCTTCTTCCCAAAACCCCCAAGAACAATATTCCCAAACCACCCAACACCATCCCCCTTAATCAAAATATCATAAAGCCTCTTCTCATCTCCCTTCAAATCCGCCCCACTATCAACAACCTTTTTCTTAGAAACCCGAACCATAAAAAACCAACAACAAAACAACCCAATCAAAAACATTACAACCCCGCAAACAACAAGTCCCCAAATCCCCATAAAAACAATACTATCACTTAGCCCCATTCTCTTTCGCCTCTTTCTTTTTCTTCTTAGTAACATCAATAAATTTTTTACCACTCCTCTTAGTAACCTTATCAAGCTCCCCATCCAACAACGAATAAACAACATCAGCATATTTCTTAGCCAAATCAGGGTCATGCGTAACCATAATCACAGTCTTCCCCTGCTTATTCAACTTCTCCAAAAATTCCATAACAATCGCCCCAGTCTTCGTATCTAAATTTCCAGTAGGTTCATCAGCAAGAATAACCTCGGGGTCATTCGCCAAACTTCTCGCAATCGCAACTCTCTGCATTTGCCCACCCGAAATCTCACCCGGGTAATGATCCATTCTGTCCCCCAATTCAACAAGTTTCAAAAGTTCCTCAGCCTTTTCCGACCTCTCCTCAACACTCGTCCCCTGAAACATCATCGGCAACATCACATTTTCCTTCACCGTCAAATTAGGAATCAAATTAAAAGATTGAAAAATAAAACCAATCCTCTTTCCCCGAACCTGTGCCAAATCCGACTCACTAAGCTCCGAGATATCTTCATTATCCAAATAAATTGTCCCATGGGTAGGCATATCCAAACTTCCAACAAGATTCATAGCTGTAGATTTTCCCGAACCCGAAGGACCCATAATCGCAACAAACTCGCCCTCAAAAACCTTGAATTCCAAATGACAAAGTGCCTTAACAATAGAATCGCCCATCGGATAATACTTCGAAACATCTTTCAATCTAATAACCTCTTTCTTATTTCCAAATACCTTCTTCATAATAAGAATAAACAAATCTCCTATATAAATTTGTCCATCACAAACTTTAAAAACCAAAATTCCGCTACTTCAATATGATAATTCCAATAAGATGTTTCAGCTGCGGAAAGCCAATAGCACACTTATATAATAAGTACAAAGAACTAGTAGAGGGCGGAAAGTCCCAAAAAGACGCTCTCGACGAACTAGGCATCAAAAAATACTGTTGCCGAGCACAAATTCTAGGACAAACAGATACCCTGAAGTTGATTAATAAATTTAAGAAGTTTTAATATTTATCTAAGATATCCTTCAGTAGCCCCTCAAATCGAGTATATCCAGCATCACTATTAAAATGCCCAGCACCACCAGAACAATCAAAATCACACATTAACTTATCGGAAAATTCCAAACTTCTTTTCATCGGAACAAACGGATCATTATCCGAAAAATAAGTCCTAAAATAACCACAGTTCTTTTTTATTTTATCCCAATCAAAATCTTTCTCAGTAAACGACTTGTTAATCTTATCAACTTCAGGAACACCAAGTGCACCCCCCACAAACCCCGCAACGAAAAAACATCCCGCAACTCTAAAATCCAAATCTTCAAGAATCGACAAAACAAATGCTGGCCCTAAACTATGTGCAATAAAAATAGTATCTTCATCAACAAAATCCCAAATCTCCTCAAAAACTTTCATCCAATTTTCCAAAGTCTGACCCTCGGGTGTAGGAAATTTAGGAACACGAACATCCCATCCCTTATATTCCAATTCACACTTCAGCCAAGGAAACCAGTTTTCATTAGGATTTCCATAAGTCCCATGAATAATAATCGCTTTCATAAAACTAAATAATTTTAATCTTATTAAATCTTTAGAATTAAACATCCATGAGAAATGCGGCGTCGAAGACGACGTAATTTCTTATGGAATAAATCAAACAAATCATCCGACACCCCGAACACCGACACCCCGTAAAAATCTTTGATTTTTAAATAGACAGCTCCGTGCGTTCCCATCAAAGACAGTACAAACACGAACATACCAAGCTTAACTTCTGAGTTCGGAACGGGATCAGGTGTAACCAAGGCATTATGGCCGTCTAACATTACATCAAAACCCCATTTTATAAACTTAACTATTCCAAAATTAAAACACTTCTTTAAATAACAGATTAACCAACATAAACCATGTTAAAAAAATTGGCGATAGGAGGATTAGCGGCCCTTGCATTGAGCTCGCCAGGGAAAGCCGACCTAATAATTCCCAATAGCGGAGTTTGGAAAGATGGGCCAAGAGCATACGAGGGGTCAACAGTAGCACCAACTCCACTCAAAACAGAAAATCCCTACACCTTTAAATTAAAATTAATAAATGATAGCCCAAATCCCGAGGATGTAAATTTATCAGGTCAAGTTATCGGAGTAGACCCTGGAGTTTTTTATACCTCAAGTTTCACAATGCAACCCGGTGCGGATTCAACACGAGGAGGTCTTTTCGGAGAATTCTCACAACCAGGATTTTACGACGTTGTATTCACAGCAAACAACGAAACTTTCTCAAGAATTTACGAGGTAACACCAGAACCCTCATCTCTTCTCTTATTCGCATCTGCTGCAACAGGGATAGTCGCCCTTAAAAGAAAAAGAGAATAATTCTAAACGCTCCTGGCAGGATTTGAACCTGCGACTTCTTCCTTTCACCTTTTCTCCTGAAAAGGAGAATGAACGAACTTCGTTCGTACTTAGGAGGGAAGCACTCTATCCAGCTGAGCTACAGGAGCAT
>CAYYYV010000004.1:0-4279 GCA_964476225.1 Candidatus Woesearchaeota archaeon
GGGGAATATAAATTGATTGACTTTGAAGATTTGGAGATAAGCGACAGGGCTTCACATTTAGCAAAGATATTTTCTGATTTTGGCAAGCCGTTCAATGAGAAACAGAAAAAGTTATTTCTTGACGAATATTTTAAGATTGTGAAGGCTAATAGAGATGAATTAGTTGAGAAAATTGGAACTTGGATTCCACTTAAGATTTTTGCTGTGTTTTTGTGGTCTATACATCATATTTTGAAGGTAAAAAATAAAGAGATGCACTTTGCTTTTCTCGAAAAAAATGATATCAAGAAAGATATAGCTTATGCAAAAACTATGTTTAAGAGAGGTCTAGAATTTGGAGTTATCGATAAGAAATATAGGGATTTTGATATAAGAAAGATTTTGAAATAATCAATCAACGATCTTATGTTGATCTAATCTCCACTTCGGAGCGTTAATCAATGCTAATTTTAGATTATTCCCTTCAATAGAATATTTCTCTCCGATTTCGAAGTGGTGTCAAATTTTCTAAAGAAAATTAACAAAACGGAATCTTCTCAATCGCATCTAAAGATGTGATTTCCGAAATTCATTTTATGAGTCGCCTTCGGTGATTTTGAAGGTTCCTTTGTCTGAGTGGATGGTTCCTGAGCCGGAGATACCCTCACTTATTTATAGATAATTTTGGTTGGGGCAAGCTATACCCTCACCGATATAATTATTTAATTTGGTTGGGGCAAGCTATACCCTCACCGATATAATTAATTAGGTTGGGGCAAGCTTTTACGTAGCATATTTCTTCGCATTCTAGGTTTGTTACTCGTTTTTCTTGTTTTTATTATGGTAAAAAAGGGTGGGACGTGTTCTATGGATTCTTGTCCTTGCGGGGCTTTGATGGCTGTTGTCATTATTGTTCTTGTTTGGGTTTGGCCTGCGGTGACATGGTCTAAAGTTGTAATTACGATTGCAGCTGCTTTGATTCTTTTGGGATCGGGTAGTTCAATGTGTAAGACTAAAAAGAAGAAGTAATCTCCAAAGGTTAATAAATTGCCTAGAAAACTAACAGTTTTCTCTGGCTTCACTTTCCCTTGAGATAGTTTTATTAATTGAATTTACTAGAGAGTTCTGTGAGGAATATAATTGTTAAGTTGATTGCGAAAGAAGTTGGGCTTAAGGTTGGCGATGTCGAGAGACTGGTTGAGATTCCGCCGAAGGATGAGATGGGGGATTTTGCGTTTCCGTGTTTTGGGTTAACTAAGAGCTTGAAAAAGAATCCGATGTTGATTGCTGAGGAGTTGGCTGAGAAGTTACGGAAGGATTTGAAGAAGACGGATATTTCTAATGTGGATTTTAAGGGAGCTTATGTGAATTTTTTTGTTGATAAGAAGATGCTCGCCAAAAATGTTTTGGCGAGAGTGGGAAGTAAGCAGTTAGCAGTAAGCAGTGGAGAGATGCTTGTGATTGATATGTCTTCTCCGAATATTGCTAAGCCTTTTGGGATTGGTCATTTGCGTTCTACTATTATTGGGAATTCTATTGGGAAAATTGCTGAGGCGAATGGTTGTGATGTTGTTAAGATTAATTATTTGGGGGATTGGGGTACACAGTTCGGGAAAATTATTTTTGGATTTAAGAAGTGGGGCAGTGAGATTAAGTTGAAGGAAAATCCGGTTGAGCATTTGTATGAACTTTATGTGAAGGCTAATGCTGAGGAGTTTGATGATGTTTCTAGGGAGGAGTTTAAGAAATTGGAGGAGGGCGATTCTGAGAATATGAAATTGTGGAAAAAGTTTCGGAAATTATCTATTAAGGAATTTGATGAGATTTATGATTTGCTTGGAGTTAATTTTGATGTTGTTTCTGGAGAAAGTGTTTATAATAATAAGTTGGATTCTATAGTTGATGAGTTAAAGAAAAAGAAACTTTTGAAAAAAGATGAGGGGGCTATGATTGTTGATTTGAAAAATGAGGGTTTGGGTGTGGCTTTGATTCAGAAATCGGATGGGACTTCTCTTTATGCTACAAGAGATATTGCTGCGGCGATTGATAGGAAGAAAAAATATAAGTTTGATAAAATGATTTATGAAGTGGGGCAGGAGCAGAGGTTGCATTTTAAACAGTTTTTTAGAATTCTTGGAAAGATGGGTTATGAGTGGTCGGAGAGTTGTGTTCATGTCGAGCATGGTTTATATATGGATAAAGATGGTAAGAAATTTGCTACGAGAAAAGGTAAGACGGTTTTTATGAAGGATGTTTTGAATGAGGTTGTTGAGAAGGCGAAGAAAAATTTGTTGGCTAGGGAAAAGTTGGCTAAAGGGGAGTTGGAAGAGCGAGCAAAGAAAATTGCGTTGGCTGCGATTTTTTATGGAGATTTGAAGAATTCTCGAGAGAATAATGTTGTTTTTGACGTTGATAGATTTTTGAGTTTTGAAGGAGATACGGGTCCTTATCTTTTGTATTCTTATGCTCGGGCTTCGAGTATTGTTAGGAGAGTTAAGAGTAAGAAGGCTGTGAAGATTTTGGACTTGAAGGATGCTGAGGTTCGATTGTTGAAAAAGATTGATTTGTTTGGGGCTGTTGTTTCTCGGGCTTATGATAGTTTGGCTCCGAATTTGGTTGCGAATTATTGTTATGAGTTGGCTTCGCTGTTTAATGAGTTTTATCATTCTTGTCCGGTTTTGGGAAGCGATGAGGAAGGGTTCAGATTGAAGTTGGTTGATGCTTTTAGGATTACATTGAAGAATGCTTTGGGTTTGTTGGGTATTGAGACTGTCGAAGAGATGTAATTATTTTCATTTTTCGGAAGAACTTTAAAGTTTCTTTTGTTGATTGTTTTATGAGAGATTATGTAAAAAAAGTAAATCGAAGATTTTCATGTTTTTCTCGCTTTGTTCGGAAAGGGGCTCAAGTGACTATTTTTGTTGTTTTGGCGATTTTGATTGTTGTCTCGATTGTGGGATTTATGTTTTTGAGAAGTGATTCTAATTTGGCGAATGATTATTCTGATGGGAGGATAATTTCGGATTCTGTTCCGGATTACGTTGATGCTTGTTTATCTTATTCGCTTAAGGAGGCGGTTTATTTTAATGCTTTTCAGGGGGGATATTTTTTTCCTCCGAGTGATTCTCTTGAGTATGAATATCTTTTGATTCCGTTTTATTGGGATAATGGTAAATCGGGATTTCCTTCGTTGGAAACTGTTGAGGAGCAGTTGGGGCTTGCGGTAGAGTTTGGGCTAGAGAGATGTGTTAATGGGCTTCGTGAGTTTGAGAAAAAGGGGTATGATGTTTCTTTGAGGGATGTTGAAGATGTGGATGTTAAAATTCGGAATGAGGGGATTTTTGTAGATGTTAAGTGGAATCTTGTTTTGGAGAAAGGTGGGGTTGTGGAGGAGTATGAGGATTTTTCTTCGAATATGATTTTTAATTTTATTGAGAAGTATGATATTTTAAATTCGGTTAATGAGTTTCAGAATAGGACGCCTAATGATATTCCTCTGGTTGGTATTTCTGATTTGGCTTATGATAACGATTTTATTTTTGAGATTATTGACATGGGAGATAGAACTTTTGTTTATGTGTTTACTTTTGATGAGCGGGCGATGGGAGATGGGGCGCAGTTGAATTATACTTATGTTTTTGCGGGGAGGTACAATGAAACTCGGCTGGAATAGGAAAGCGAAGATTGGTATTTTTGAGATTTTTGTTTTAATTTTTTCAGTTGTTGCTTTTTCTTATTTGGTGAGTGGGGCGGAGGGAGGGTCCGCTGCAAGTCCTGAGTGTGAAGAACTTTGTACTGAGATTGTTGCCATAGATTCCGAGCAAGTTAGTTCGCTGGACATTATAAGAATGATAGATAAAATGCAAGCTGAGCAGCCTGCTGCTCCGGTATGTTTGACTGATCTTGCTGGGGAGGGTGTTGTTGAGAAGTGTGGGGAAAATCTTGATGCGTTGAAAAAGTTGGATGATGAACTTTTGTTGAAGGGGCTTAAAGAAGATCCAAGTCTTTTGTCTGGAGATAAGGTTTTTGGTGAGATGTCAGAAAGAATGAGTGATCCGAAATTTTTGGAAGAATTAAAAAAACCAGAGAATAATGATGTGGCGAAAGGGTGGTTGAATCAAATTAATGGAATTAGTGTTCAGGGGAAAGCTCCGCCTATAGATTCTTATGATAAAGATACTGGGATGCTTGGATTGGGGGGTAAATCTGAAGGGTGGAGTAGGACAATTGATACGAAAAGTTTTGAGGGGAAAATGGATATGAAAATTTATGAGAATGGGAATATTGATTTTGGTGATGG
>CAYYYV010000004.1:4379-18500 GCA_964476225.1 Candidatus Woesearchaeota archaeon
GGATTTTCAACTAAAACTTTAACAAGTGTTTTGACTATTGGGGGATTGGTTGCTGCTGCTGGGGGGATTTATTATCTTGTTTCTAAGGATGATGATGATGGAGGGGATAAGAAGAACGATAAAGGTATGACTGTGCAGGATACTAAGGAAGAAGAAGAGAGCTGTTTGGATGGTGGGACGGAGTGTCCTATAAGAAAGGCGGGGATGGATCTAGGGGATAAAATTGTTGAGAATATTGATTGATTTTTGGAGAGATATGATTACTTAACGACTTTGAATTCTTTCCATGCTATTTCGAAAAGACCCTCTAGGGCTTGAGCGAAGAATTCTGTGTTTAGCCATATTCCTATGTCGTAGGTTGGGTGAACTTCTTCGTCATTTAGAAGCATAAACATTAATTGTTCGCTGTCAATTATCATAAATCTTGCTCGAAGATCATTTACAGCTCTTACTTCTGCTACTTTTGAAAAGTCTTTTGCTACTTGTTTGTTTTCTGGAGTTATTGGTGCGGCAATTTTTATTGTCACTCCTCTTTTTTTTGCTTTCTCTAAGGACGGTAAAAGGACTTCTAATTTTCTACTTAGTCCATCTGCTGTTGTTACGAATGTGATAGTCTTTTGTGCTTCTCGTACTAGCATATCCATATGGTTGTATATATTTTGTCGACCCTTTAATGCTCCAGAGAGGTCTGTTGGTTCGACGTATTTGATTCCATCGGAGAATAATCCTGTTAATTCACTAAGAACTTCGTCGCCTTTTAATCTTTCTAATCTTTTTGATTTGTCTTTGGCAGCAACTATGAGATTTTTCTTTACTCTTTCGATTACTTCTTCGGGTTTTAATGCAACGAATTTTATTGGCTTTCCGAGTTTCATTACTATAAATCCTTTTTTCTCTAGGGATTCTAAAATGTCGTAGGTTCGAGAACGTGGTACGTCGGATATGCTGGATAATTCACCTGCTGTAGATGTTCCCCTAGATAGGAGTGCGGTCCATACTTTTACTTCGTAGAGATTTAAATCGAATATCTTTCTTAATCGGCTTAAAAATTCCTCTTTGACTATCATAGTTGTTTTAATGAGAAGTAGTATATAAATGTTTCTTCATATTGTCTCACATCTAAGGAGTGAAAATTCGTTTTATCGACGGTGATTAGATTTTATTGAATTGTATGTAGAATGACAAGTCTTTTATTTTTCCCTCTTCGGAGTGACTAAACTTTTTGTCTGATTTGTTGAGTGATATTGTTTTTGCCCCGACTCTTTCTTTTATAAAATCTAGTTGAGATTCTAGTTTATCGTCGAATTCTGAGGATATTTCTAGCTTTATAGAATCTGTTTTAATTAGTTCTGCCTTTTTTCTTGTTGCTTGTATTTTTCTGGAGATTTCTCTTGCAAATCCTTCGGCTTCTAATTCTGGGGTTGTTTTTGTGTCTAGTTTTATTGTTGGTTCTTGCTCGCTGCTTTTTGATTCAGTATAAATTATTTTTTTTATGTTTAATTCTTCCATGATTATTTGTGTTAATTCTTTGCTTGGTTTTATTCCGGTTGATATTTCTACTTTTGCTAGTGGCCATTTTAATCCGATGTGTTCCTTATCTCTTTCTCTTAGTGCTGTTGATACGATGTTTCTTGTTGTTTCCATTTCTTGTTCTAATTTTTTGTTGATTGATTTTTTGTCTGCTTGTGGATAGTTCTCTAAGTGAACTGAGTTCTTTTTCCCGTTCATGTCTTGATATATTTTTTCTGTGACGAAGGGGATTATGGGTGCTAATATTTTTGTTATTTTTTCTAGGATGTATCTTAGTGTTTTTCTTGCGGATTCGTTATTGTCATTAAATCTATCTCTTGAGTTTCTGACGTACCATGTTGACAAGTTGTCTATATATTTTTTTACGGAAGCGCATGCTTTGACTGTGTTGTATTCTTCGAGATTTTTTTGGACCATTGCGTTGAGTTCTTCTGTTAGTGAGATTATCCATTTGTCCATGATGTTGTCCGATTTTTCGTATTTTTCGTCGCCTTTCTGTTGGTAGTCTTGGTAGAAGTTTGATACGTTGTATAGTAGGACTGTGATTTTTTTGTATGTTTCTTCTAGTCCTTTTTCTGAGAAGTTGAAGTTTTCGGCATTCATTACTGGGGATTGGAGCATGTAAAATCTTAATGTGTCTGCCCCGTATTTATCAACGACTTCGAGTGGGTCTGGATAATTTTTTAGAGATTTTGACATTTTTTGTCCGTCTTCTGCCATTATGGTTCCTGTCGTTAAGACGTTTTCGAATGGGATTTTGTCGAAGAGAATTGCTGACAAAGACATCATGTAATAGAACCAGGCTCGTGTTTGTCCGATGTACTCGACGACGAATTGTGCTGGGAAGTGTTTATCGAAGTATTCTTTGTTTTCGAACGGGTAGTGGAATTGTGCGAATGTCATTGAGCCCGATTCGAACCAGCAGTCTAGGACTTCGGGTATTCTTGTGTATTCCTCTCCGTCTATTTCTAGTTTTACTTCGTCGAGGCAGTCTTTGTGTAAATTTATTTTTTCTGGTAATTTTTTTGCGAATTGTTTTAGTTCTTCTATTGAGCCGATGACTTTTATTTTGCCTGATTTGGATTTCCAAATTGGGATTGCGGTTGCCCAGTATCTATTTCGTGTTATGTTCCAATCTGGTGCGGTTGAGATGTTGTGTTGCATTCGTCCTTCTTTGAGATAATCGGGGAACCAATTTATTTTGAGATTTAGTTTTAGGAGTTTGTCTTTTACTTTTTGAATATCTACAAACCATGCTGGGAGGGCTCGGTACATTAGTTTTGTGTCGCATCGGTAGCAGAATGGATATTCGTGGTCCATTTTTCTTGTCATGATTGCTTTGCCGGATTTTTTCAGGTCTATTGCAATTTGTTCGTTTGTGTCATAAACGAGTTGTCCTGCATAGTCTTTGACTTCTTCGGTAAAATGTCCTGTTTCATCTACTGGTTGTACCATTGGGATTTCATATTTTCTGGAAACTACGTTGTCATCTTCACCGAATGCTGGTGCGGTGTGGACGATTCCTGTTCCATCTTCGGCTGTTACGAAATCTGCTAGTAAGAATTTGAATGAGTTTGGATTGTCTTTGAAATAAGGGAACAGGGGTTCGTATTTTTTACCTTCGAGTTCTTTTCCCTTTACTTCTTTTGTGATTGTGTATTCGTCTTCGGATTTGTAGAATTTTTCTATTAAGTCTTTTGCTAAGAGGTAGGTGTTGCCGTCGTTCTTGTCTTTTACATACGCATAAGTTAATTTTGGGTTTACTGTTAGCGCTAGGTTTGAAGGGAGTGTCCATGGTGTTGTTGTCCATGCCAAAGCGAAGGTTTCACCTTCGCTGTTCTTGGTTCTTGGTTCTTGGTTCTTGGTTTCGAGCATTTTGAATTTTACTGTAACTGTTATATCTTTTACGATTTTGTAGGAATTGTCCATTGCTATTTCTGATTTCGCTAATGGGGTTGAGCAACGTGGGCAGTAGAGTAGGATTTTTTCGCCTTCGTATAAATAGCCTTTTTCGTAGAGTTGTTTGAATGCCCACCAGACTGATTCGATGTAGTTTGTGTCCATTGTTTTGTAGCCGTCTTTGAAATCTACCCATCGTCCGATTCTGTCTATGTAGTTTTTCCATTCGTTTGCGTAGGTCATGACTTTACTTCGGCAGAAGTTGTTGAATTTTTTTACTCCTATTTTTTCTATTTCATCTTTTGAATTTATCCCTAGTTCTTTTTCTGCGATGTTTTCAATTGGGAGTCCGTGGCAATCCCATCCCCAGTTTCGCTTTACGTATCTACCCTGCATTGTGAAGAATCTTGGGAAGACGTCTTTTAGGGTTGATGCTAGGAGGTGTCCGTAGTGGGGAAGTCCGGTTGCAAAAGGAGGTCCGTCGTAGAAAACATAGGGTTTTCCTTTTTCTGTTTTTTTTAACGATTTTTCAAATGTCTTATCTTTTTCCCAGAATTTTAGGATTTCTTTTTCTATTTCTTTGATTTCTGCCATTGTATTATTTTGTTAGTTCTTGGATTGCCTCTTTTTCTATGAAGTGAAGTTCGCTTGGTATGATTAGGCAGAATGGCATTTTAATGTTTTGGTTTTTGAGATTGTCTGGTGTATCGTGAAATATTTTTTGGTTTTCGGTTCCGGCGTTTGTGATTACAATAATTTTTTCTGGGAAGTCTTCGGTGCTTTCTTGGCCTAGAAAACCAAGGTTTTCTGTGGCTTCACTTTCTTTTGAGTCAGTCGATTTCATCGTATCTTGAAGTTGTGTTATTGCTTCTTTGATTTCAAGGCCGATGTCGGTTAGGATTAGGGTGTGGGCTTTGATGGATTGGTTTTGTTTGATGATATCTGCGAAGGATTTTGGTTTGTTTGTGTGTTCTTTCCAATTTGGCATTGAGGTTGTTTTTCCAAATTTGTAGAGCTGGAGTCCGGTTTCTGCGATTGCTGTCATGATTGATGCGTTGTGGAATATTTTATATTCGATATTTTGTTTTTTACACTCGAGGACTAATTGCATGTGGGTTGTTGCGGAAAGTGAGTCGCCGTAAACCAAGAGGGCCACATTTTTTTCTTTTGCTTCTTGTAAAATTGATTCGTCTTCGACTTTTGTTCTGTCTAATTCTGTGAGTTTGATTTTTAGGTCTTTTATTTTGTAGGGGAAGTTTACTGTGTAGTTTTCTAGATAGATTTTGTCGCAAGTTTTTAGGATTTCTAGGGCGTCTGCTCCGATTGAGTTTTTATTCATCCCGGTTCCGATTAGGTAAAATGTCATATTTTGAATTGTTTAATAAGGGTTTTAAAATTATTGGTTAGTAGTTTCTGACTTCCCATATGACAGTGTTTCTTCCTGGGATGTTTCCTACCGGGCAAGAATAGCTGCTGAATTCGATTACGGAATTGGGGTATGTTTCTAAGAGTATTTGGAGATCGGCGTAGCTTGATGGGGATAGGTGTTGTTTTAGTATTGTTATGGCTTTTAGTCCGTTTGTGTGGAGCTGTTCTTTTTCAAATGAGGTATTCATTGGCTCTTTCTTTGTTGTGTAGGTCAGGTCAATGTGGTTTTCTGATAATCTGACTTCTCCTTGAATTAATAGGTTCTCATCTGGCATGGCTTCGTTGAATTTTAATTTGTCCATGGGGATTCCCTGTTTTGCGTATTTATTTATTTCTTTAGTTAATTGATTTTGTGGTATGTAGTATTTTACGGTGGTTCTTGCGATGCCAAGTCCTCTGATGCAGATTTTTTTTGTGAAGTTGCTTTCTTCGAGTTCTTGTAGGGTTTCCCACGTTAGTGCTTTGTTGCCGAATTTTCCTTGTTTATAAAATTTATAAAATTCAGTTTTGTTTCTTACTTCCATGTATTTATATTGTTAAATAGTATAAAAGGATTATCGGTTTGGAGTTTAGGCTTTGTTCCAGACTAGGGTTGTGATGAAGATGAAGGTGAGTGTTAGGGCGATTTGTTTGTTTAAAGTGTAGAAAATTGCAGCTGTGAATGCTAAACCCCAGAGTAGAATTGGGAAGTAGGGAGATTTGGAATAGATTTCTTTTTCGTCTTTTGTGACGCTTGCTAGTAAATATCCTAAGGGTATTGCTAGGATGAGTGTGATGTATTCTATCATAATCTTTTTAAGGGGGATGCCTTTAAAATTGTTATGGATTTTGTTGAAGATATTAAGAATGGGGCGGTTTTTATTTATCCTACGGATACGATTTATGGGCTTGGTTGTGATGCGACGAATTTGGAGTCCGTTGCTTTGATTAAGAAAATAAAGTATCGAGATGCAGATAATCCTATGAGCGTGATTGCTCCTTCTGTGGATTGGATTAAAGAACATTGCGAGGTTGGGGATGATTTAATTGAGAAATATTTGCCGGGACCTTATACTTTAATTTTGAAAAAGAAAGACCCTGAGTTTATGAAAGATGTTTCATCAAATGATTCTCTTGGGATTAGAATTCCTGATTGTGAATTCACTGAGTTGGTTGAGAAGGCGGGGGTTCCTTTTATTACGACTTCTGTGAATTTTGTAGGAGAACCTTTTGCGGTTAAGATTAGTGATATTGATCACGATATTATTGATGCGGTCGATATTGTTCTTGGGGTTGGTAAGCTTGATGGAAGGCCTTCGACGTTAATTGTTGATGGAAAGGAAGTTAAGAGATAGTTTTTTAAACAATGTTGTGTATAATTTTTTATGAACAAGTTACACTCTGGTGCGAAGTGGAAATTTAGACTTGGTGCTTATGGTTCTATGATTATACCACTTGTCGTGATTACTTACGCCTTTAATTTTGTAATGCAGTTAATTTTTGTCCTTAGGGCATCTAAGGGAGGAGATCCTATTGCTTTTTCTACAACAGGATTTTTTATTGCTCTGGCTGTTGGGATTGTAGTATTTATTATATTGTCAGAGATTTATGTCAGTCTGGCTTATAAAAATTGGAAATATGAATTTACCGATATGAACTTGAAGCTTGAGAGAGGTGTTATCTGGAAGAAATATTCGAATATCCCTTACGAGAGAGTTCAGAATGTAGATATTCATCGAGGTGTACTTGCTAGGATGTTGGGTTTTTCAACTGTTGATATCCAGACAGCTGGGGCCGCATATTCTGCGAGAGGTATGTCTCGAAGTGAGGGTCATATCCCTGCGGTGGATATAGCTTCTGCAGAAAAAATAAGAGATTTTTTAATGAGTAAAATTTCTAAGAAATCTTCTGGTGGGATGTAAATAGTTTTTTATATCTTATTTGTTTTAATATACTATGAAATTAATTGATGTTCATGCGCATTTAGAGGGTGATCGTTTTGATGAATCGGAAGACTTAAATAAGTATTATTACTTAAATAAGTATGGTAAATATGACATTTGCGATTCCGAAAGATTTGCATTCTAAAATGAAACTTAGATCCGATGTTAGATGGAGTGAGGTTGCTCGTCGGGCTATTGCGGAGAGGATTGAAGATCTGGAGGTTATGGATAAAATTTGTAGTAAGAGTAAGCTGACTAAGAAGGATGTTAATGAGATAAGCGAAAAGATAAATAGGTCTGTCGCTAAAAGATTTAATGAGAACATTCGTAATAGACACTAATATTATGATTTCTGCTTTGATTAGAGATGGCTTGACGAGGTTTTTATTGACGAATTATATTGCAAACTATATTTTTTTTGATTATGGACTTGAGGAGATTTACAGATATAAGGATTTAATAGTGAAGAAGTCTGGTATGAATTTTCGGGAGTTTGATATTGTTTTATTGAGGCTATTGAAATATGTTAGATTGGTTCCTTTGAAAATGTTAGAGGAGTTTGGAGAGGAGGCGTATGATATTATTGGTGATATTGATGAAAAGGATGTCGTGTTTGTTTCTGCTGCTTTGAAATTTGATTGTCCAATTTGGAGTGATGATAAGCATTTTGAAAAACAGAAAAGAATTAAAGTGTTGAAAACTGGGGATGTTTATTCGGAGTATAAAAATGAAATTAATTGATGTTCATGCGCATTTGGAGGATGGTCGTTTTGAGAAAGATTTGGATTCTGTGATTGAGAGATTTAAGGAGGCGGGTGGAAAGTTTGTCATTAATTCCGGGACTGATCCTGAGAAGAATCGTAAGACTTTGGAATTGTTTAAAAGTTTTGATTGTGTGAGGTGTAGTTTTGGGATGTACCCGATTGGGGATTATGAGGATGTTGATGGGGAGTTGGTTTGGATTGAGGAGCATAAAGATGTTTGTGTTGCGGTTGGTGAGATTGGCTTGGATTTTGATAAGGGGCGTGAGGATTTTGAAAAGCAAGAGAAGTTGTTTAGGAAGATGTTGAGGTTTGCTAAGAAGATTGATAAGCCGGTTGTGATTCATTCTCGGAAAGCTGAGTTGGAAGTTATTGATATTTTGGAAGAGGAGGGATTCGGGAAGACCGCTTCGCTGCCAGACCGGGGCGGAGCCCCTGCTAGACCGGCTTCGCCTGCCAGACCGCTTCGCTGTCAGACTGCGGGAAAGGGAAGGGTTGTGATGCATTGTTTTAGTGGGAAGAAGTCTTTGATTCGAAGGTGTGTTGAGAATGGTTGGAGTTTTAGTGTGCCTGCGGTTATTATGCGACTTGAACATTTTAAAATGCTTGTTGAGATGGTTCCGCTTGAGCAACTGTTGACGGAGACTGATGCGCCTTATCTTTCGCCTGTCGTTGGGGAGAGAAATGAGCCGGCGAATGTTGTGGTGACTGTGGGGGAGATTGCGAGGATTAAGGGGATTAGTGAGGAAGAGGTTGCGGAGAGGATTTGGGAGAATGCTGAGAGGGTTTTTAAAATTTAGAAAAGTTATTTCCGAAGCATAAAATTATTGGGGCGAATATTACTTTTGGGATTGGTGCTTATGATGGTAAGAGGATAAGTCTTGTTCGTAAGGTAAAATAATTTTATTTATTATTCCATCCCGATTTCTTGTTGAGTAATTTTTTGAGTTGTGGCCATTTTTCTGCGAGGCATCTTTCGTCTGTTTGGTAAATTATACCTAAGGGAATCTTTCCATCTTTTGAGTTGTAGTTAAATTCGTCTGCTAGTTTTTCTGCTATTTTTTTGTCGGAGTTGTCTTTTATTTTATACATTAGTTTGTCTTTGTTGTTTGCGTCTAGATTAAATATGAGGCAGTCTTGGATTACTTCGACAAATGAGAAGCCTTTGTGATTGATTGCTTTTGTAAAAGTTTCTACCATGTGCGGGATGTCTCTGGCGTTTGTTCTTGCGATAAAAGTTGCGTTTGCTGCTAGGGCTAGTTTTATTGGGTTGAATGGTTTGTCGAATGTTCCGAGTGGGGACGCTTTGCTTTCGTATCCCTGTTGGGTTGTCGGGGTCGGTTGTCCGGTTGTTAGGGAGAAGGATTGGTTGTCGTGGAGGATTAGTGTCATGTCGGCGTTGTATTTGAAAGCGTGGATGAAGTGGGACATTCCTTCAGCATATACGGCTCCGTCACCTGCGAAAGTTAGGACTTTTAAATTTGGATTTCCGAGTTTCATTCCTATTGCTGTTGGGATTGCTCTTCCGTGGAGGCAATATATCCCGGAAAGATTTAGGTAGTCGAAGATTTTTGCGTGGCATCCGATATCTGTTGTGATTGCGAAATCGGTTTGTTTTGCTTTTTTGGATTCTATTTGGTGGGATATCGTTTGTTTAATAGCCTCTAATATCATATGGTTTGGGCATCCGGGGCACCAGGTTATTTCTGAGTTTGTTTTTAGGTTGTCTTTCATTTTAGTAGTTCTTTGTAGAGTTTACTTATCTGTTTGCTATATTTTTCTATTTTGTCTTCGCTCTTTCTTGTGAATGGTTTAATGAATTTATGGGTAACTAATAATAAGATTATTAAAATTATTCCGACTATTAAAGAAATAACCCAGTTGTTAATAGATATCATTATTGGGATAAGCATTGCAATTAATATTGCAATAACTCCGAAGTACATATTATTTGCTTGGCTGATTAACCACTTGCAGTAATCACTTTGGGATTTCAATTTTTCAATTTTCAATTTCTTTTTATTTTCTTCGTTCATAATATTCCCCTAATCAATTTATTTAATTCATCTCGGTGGAAAGGGCGGCCGTTGTATTTTAGGAGTCGATTTTCTATTTTGATTCCTGTTTTCTCTCTGATTAATCTTCCGAGTTGTCCGGTTAGATTGCATTCGACTAAAATAACTTTATTTGCCTTTTCTATTTCTTTTCTTATTTGTGATGACAAGGGTTTGCAGTATAAGACTTGAAGGAATTTGGCGTCTAGGTCTTTAATTGCGTCTTTAATTGTGCCGGAAGTTGAGCCCCATCCTATGATTAGGTTTTTTGAATTTTTATTTCCGTGGATTTTTACCATTTCATAATTTTTATCTATGAATTTTTTTGCATCTTTGTATTTTTCCATTCTTTTATTGTTGTTTTCTTCGGTCAGCGTGTAGGATTCGGTTGAGTTTCCAAACTTGTCTGATTCGTATGAGGAATTTTTTATTAGACTTGTTCCTGGGAGGGGTCTTGATATTTTGAAACTTGGAGTTTTTGATGGTTGTTCTGTTGATGAGAATTCGGATTCGGCTAGATGTTTGTCTGATAGGATGATTGATAGGGTTCGGAATTTTTCTGCTAGGTATAATGCTTCGGATGTTTTTTCAATTGTTTCGGTTGGGTTTCCGGGAGCAACAACTATTCTTGGGAATTCTCCGTGTCCTGCTCGTAATGCTATGTCTAGGTCGGATTGAGCGGTGTAGGTTGGAACTCCTGTTCCGGGTCCGGGTCTTGATGCTAAATAAACTGTTAGTGGGATTTCTGAGATTCCTTGCATTGATAGAGTTTCGCCCATTAGATCGAATCCTCCTCCTGAAGTTCCTGTTAGGACTTTTGCTCCTGCAAAGGATGCGCCGAGTGCCATGTTTGCTGCTGCGATTTCGTTTTCCGCCTGGAAGACTATGAGATTATTTTCGACTTGGTTTTTTGCTAATTCATACATTGCGTTTGTTGCGGGTGTCATTGGGTAAGCGATGTATAAGTCTAAGTTTGAATTTCTTGCGCCTGTTGCGATTGCTTGGCTTCCTGATGAGATTGAGATTTTGTTGTTTAATTTTTTTAAATTGGAAATTGCTTTTTGTGAGTCGAATCCTTGTTTTGCCGCTGCGATTGCCTCGGTATGTTCTTTGAATTGTGATTTTATTTCTTTTTCGAGTTCTTGGATTGGGATTCCTAGAATTTTTATTAAAGCTCCGGATAATGCGATATTTAGATTTCGTCCTAATTCTTTAAATTGTTCTCCTAAAATTGTGATTCCGTTTTTTTTGAGCGCTTGTTTGTGGGTTTTTATTGTTCGTTCGTCGAGGGCTACCAAGATATCTATTTTTGCGTCGTGGGATTCTATTGGTTCGTCGGAGATTGAAAGTGTATTGAAATTGTGACCTCCTCGAATTAGTGATTCGTAATCTCGATAGTTGAATGTGAAGTAGCCGTATTTGCTTAGGACATTTGCTACGATTTGGGAGACTTTGTTTATTCCTTGACCGGCTTTGCCGCCTATAATTATGTTCAACCTCATGAATTATTTAGTTTGGGAAGATATTTAAAGTTTTGTTAGCACTTTGTAGTATGGAGGGCGTGATTAAAAGTTTAGAGATTATTGGTGACTTGCCGATGGTTCGGTGGAAGGTGGTTACAAAGTATTCGGATTTGGGTGAATTTGGATTTCCGTGTTATTTGAAGGCGGATGTTGTAGGGCATAAAAGTGAAATTGGAGCGGTTGTTCGGTGTGATAATTTTGAGGATGCGGAAAAGAAATTGCGGAAGATGCATTTAAAATTTTTAAATAATAGGATTATTGTGCAGGAATTTTTTGAAGGGATTGAGATGATTGTTGGTTTGAAAAGTGATGAGGTTTTTGGGAAGTTGTTGGTTGTTGGCTTTGGTGGGATTTTTGCAGAAGTTAAGAAAGATATTTCATTTAGGGCTTTGCCGGTTTCTCGTCGAGATATTGTGGAAATGATTAGGGAGTTGAGGGGTGTTGAAGTTTTTAGGGCTAGGGGAAAGAAATATGATTTGGAGAAGTTTTTGACTCTTGTTGAAAAGGTTGTTTATCTTGGGGATAAAATTGATGTTAAGGAATTAGATTTGAATCCGGTGATTGTTTCTGAAAAAGAGAGTAAGGTTGTTGATGCTAGGGTTGATTTAAATTAGTTTTCCTATTGTTTCGCACATTTCTTTTGGGTCGTCAAAATTTATTATTTCTGATTTGTCCATAAATTCTTTTGCTTCTTTTATTTGTTTGTTTCCGAGAAAGCATGCGAAGGTGGGTTTTTTTGCTTTTGTTAAAATTTTTGCTGTTTCTAGGGATTCGGTCATTCTTTGGGGAGTTAGTAATATAATTGAGAAGTCAAAGTTTTCTTTTTCTATTATTTGTAATGTTTTTTCGTAGTCTTCGGCTGGGGCGTCTCCGATTAAATCGATTGGGTTATCGTGGCTCCAGTTTGGTTGGAGGAATTTGTTTAATTTTTCAATTGTTGATTTTGGGAGAGAGGGAATTTTTATATTGTTTGATTCACATGCGTCGGTTGTTAAAACTCCGAGTCCTCCTGCATTTGTTATGATTGCTGCTTTATTTCCAATTTTTGAATATTTTTCTAAGATTTTGGCTATGTTGAATAATTCTTTAATGGAGCTGGCTTGAATGCATCCAGCTTGTTTTAGGATTCCATTGTATACTCCGACTTCTGATGCTAAGGCTGCTGTGTGGGATTGTGCTGCTTTTTGTCCAGTTTGAGATTTTCCTGATTTTAAAACTATGATTGGCTTTTTGCATTTCTTACAGGTTTCTATAAATTTCTCCCCGCGATTTTCTTTTAAGGATTCTAAATATATCGTAATGACTTTTGTCTTTTTGTCTTTTGAGTAATATTCTATGAAGTCTGAGAAATCTATTTGACTTGAGTTTCCGACGGATATGAAACCTGATAGTTTTATGTTTGTGTCGAGGATAGCTGAGCCAATTGCTCCTGACTGTGAAATGAAAGCTATTGAGCCTTGTTCTGGGATTCCTTTAAAATATGTTGTGTTTAATTTTTGTGATGGGTCAATTATTCCGTATGAGTTTGGGCCGAGTAGTGTGATGTTTGCTTCTTTTGCAATTTGTGTTATTTTTTGTTCTAATTCTGTATTTTTTATTTCTGAAAAACCTGCTGATAATATTATTGCTGATTTTACTTTTCTTTTTTGTGATTGTCTTAGGATTAGTGGAACGAGTTTTGCCGGAACTGCAATTATGACGCAGTCGATTTGATAGGGAATTTCTAGAATGTCTTCGTAGCATTTGTGTCCGAGAATTTCTTGAGCTTTTGGATTTACTGGGAAAACTTTTTTATTAGATTGTAGGAGGTTTTTGAAAACTGCGTGTCCTACTTTTTTTTCATCTCGTGATGCTCCGATTACTGCAAATGTTTTTGCATTTAAGAATATGCTTACGTCACCCATGAAATGAATAGTTGTTTTAGATATATAAACTTTACATTAATCCTTGTTCGTCTATTCCTGCGTCGTCGTCGTCGGTTGCTGTTGGTTCTGTTTGTGGTTGGGTCTGAGTTTCTGTTTTAATATCCGTGGGTTTGATAGAATTAATCATTGCTTTGAAGTCTTCGAATTTGTCTGCGGGAATTCTTAGTCCTTTTTTTGTTGGGCCTGTGTAGGTTTCGCTTTGTGTGTATTCTCGAATGTCGATTCCTACTTTCCCGTTGTATTCTCTGATTCCTACTACGATTTCAGTCGTAGTTCCTTGGTATTCTCCTTTTTGAATTTTGCCGATATCTTTTTCCATGAGTTGTGTTGTAATGTTTAGTTTATAAGAATTTAGATTATTGAAAAGATAAGAGGAAGGTCAAATAACCGAAGCCGTTTAACCTTCCACAATTTGACCGAAGTCAAAAAGATTCAACCGAAGTTGAATGGTTTGGTTAGTATTTTTATTGTTATAAATCTTTCTTACAACTTTTTAGGGGGAACATTTTGGGGTTCACAGCAGGAGTCGGCTTCGTGTTGAAAACACTCGCTGCTTTCGGTCGTGCTTCGCTTGCTGCGAAACCAAACCATCGGTTCGACTCTAAAAACGCCCACAACATACTCACGATTTACACCTCGCAAAATTATCTTAAAATTGTTTTGCTCGGAGCGAATCGTTCGGTCGAACCTATGTTGTCCCACATCCTGCTTGAAAGTTAAAGGGTATCTGCGATACCCTGAGAACGCCCACAGCAGTCGTTTGCTCAAGTTTCACTCTAAAATTTTCTAATCACTTCGTTAAGAAAATTCGAGCAAAACTTTCGGAACCTGCGCAGGTTCGAGAATACGCCCACAGCAGTCTCGCAATTATGTCTTCAAAATACAATAAATTGTCGAAGACCTAATCGTTCGGTCAAACCGGTTCGACTCTGAGAACGCCCACAGCAGTCTCGCAATTATGTCTTCAAAATACAATAAATTGTCGAAGACCTAATCGTTCGGTCAAACCGGTTCGACTCTGAGAACGCCCACAGCAGGAGTCGAACCTGCGCGCCCCGAAGGGCCCGAGTTAGCAACCC
>CAYYYV010000005.1:0-17066 GCA_964476225.1 Candidatus Woesearchaeota archaeon
TTCTGATTCCAGGGAACCTCTTTTTTCAAAAGAGGGAGCCTTATCAATCAAATTCTTCAACTTCGTCTGCAACCCAGAAAACGCAACATCCATCCCCTTAATCGAATAAGGCAAATCAATCAACTCAGGCTCCCCACTGCTCACTGCCGACTGCTCACTACTCACTACAAATTCAGAAGCTAGCTTCTGAATTTGAGGCCCACCCGGAAACCCAAGCCCCATATATCTAGCAATCGTATCAATAAAATTCCCAACACCCAAATCCAAAGTCTCTCCAAAAACCCGATACTTCCCAGCCTCATAAGCAATCACCTGAGTATTCGCCCCCGAAGCATAAAGCATAACCGGATCCTTAGCCCCAACAGACTCCCCAATCTCCAAATGAGCAACACAATGATTAACACAAACAACCGGAACATCCAATCCCTTAGCCGTCTGTTTAGCAAATTTCATCCCCTCCAACAAACACGGAGCAAGCCCAGGAGCGTTAGAAAATGCAACAGCCACCAATTCCTCTCTCTTAACCCCAGATTCATCCAGAGCCCTCTCAAACAATTCACCAGCGACCCTCTCATGATGCTTCCTAACCTCCAAAGGAATCATCCCACCCTTTTCAGTCGTATACATATCTCTAACATTCGATAAAATCTTACCATCCCAATCCAAAACCGCAACCCCAAAAGTATGAGCCGTGGATTCAATTCCCAATATATATTTCATAAAGATACCAACAAAAACAGATTTTTAAAATCAACTATTTATCCTAGAGAGTCAAAGATACACTGCTCGTAATTATCTATACCAAACAAATCAGCAAGCTTACACAAAACCTTAACCCCAAGAGACTTCATACCAGATACACTCTCTATCATACTCGTTATCTCAACACACTCACCACTAGAACACAAATTACTCTCACACTCATAATTATTCTGACAGTTAGCCCAATTACCACTCCTATCAACTCCCTTCTGCTCCATGATTCTACCATCATAATTACAATATGCATTAAAAGTATCCGCAATATTTCGCGTTTGAGACCCAGCAGTACTGAAAGTAACCTTGATGTAACTATCTTCATAATTACTAGAATCATAGAAAATATCATCTACATATAATGTAGACTCCATATCACCATGAGATTCTCCAGTCAACTCAGCCCAATCATATTTCTCGCCAACACTCAAACTGATATTAACATAATTACCATCTCTTACTTCAAGAATCAGTACAGCAGTTCCATCTGAATAAACCTCCAAGCCAACATCCTCTCCCGCTTTCTCAGCTTCTGCAACAGTCAGACTTTCCTTATCATTATCCTCAACAAGCACTTCCTCAATCTTCCATCCAGTTTGCTGCTCGAATCTTACTCCGTAAGGAATACATTTATTATTTCCCTTATATTCAAACCACCTCGGGACATAACACCCAGAACAAATTCCAGGAGAACATTGTATTGTTGCTTCCCTCGATTCTTCTTTTTCCAAATCTCCATTCCACCTTGTACAAAGCTCTGTCTGCTCTCCGTGTGGCGGACAAATTGCCGGCTCTGTTTTACAAGCCCAAGAACCCACATAACCTTCCTGCTCTTCAATATCAGAACCACATCCTTCTAAAAAATATCTAACAAAATTCTCAACATTCCAATCCATATAAAATCCGCCCACATACTCTTCTTTATTATTAATTAATTTCTCAAGAACATCTGCAATTTCCGATTGTTGCCTTCTATGTTCTCTCTCATCTCTCTCCTTACAATCCTCATAAGAATAACAGTAGTCCCCTCCATAATTATAAGAATATCCATGGACAACAAACATCCTATTTCCACTAATCCAAAGAACATCTACATCATTGTTGTTGTTATTTTCCGATATTGATTGAGAATCGTATGCCAATCTCCAAACATCCTTGCAGATATAAACCAACTTTTCCCCGCCATCATCATCCATATAAACACTTCGCTGCTCACATAAACCACGACTAATACTATCATCTAACCTTTCCTCAACACTATCTCTCTCAGAACCTCCAATTTCCTCTATATTAAGGCTAACGGAACTATAATCCCAAGTGCTATCACTAACGAAATGTCTATAATAATTCTTATAATCTCCATACTCGTATGTATCATTATATCTTAGCTCCCACGTATTCCCCTTAATAGACAAATTTTCAGGAATCACCACCAACTCTTTACAACTCTTTGGATCCTCAGCACAAGCACCGTTATAACAACCATTTGAACAATTATAAAGTAAAGAATCAACACCCTCCCTAGAAGAATTGCAGAACCCTTCATCCAAAACTACTGAATCTATACAATTATCCAAATGAACGATTTCCATACCTCCAAAAGTTTTCTCTGAATAGACAGTCCCTTTAACAAAATAATCTAGACCACCATCACTATCTGTACAAATAGTGCCATTGGCTGCATCATCAAAAATTATTTCAAAATTAATATTATCATAACTTGTCTTTCCATCAGAACTTACACACTCTACAAGAAAATCATACTCTCCAGGCATAAGGTTCATTTCTTGAGAATGTTCAGTTGAAACTGTATCAAAAAATTCAATCATATCGGTTGAATTCCCATGAGAATACGAACATGTTGCTATTTCCGAAGTATCTAAAGAAAGTGTAATCCTCGTAGGTACATCTTGAGACATATGCTCTCCAGAGGGAGCAATATTATCTATTACTAGTTCTTTAACATAATCCTCCTTCAAGACAACCAACTCACTACAAATACCATAATTATTACAAAGCTTATAGCTCTCTCCAGTAGTCAAATCATAATCTGACAACGGAACCTTCACACTAGCATCCTCAGACTCACAAAAATTATTGTGACCTTCAATATTTACATTTTCCCTATCCTCATTTAACAAATGAACACAAGTTTCAAAATTCTTAGAATACTCAACCCTTAAGACGTTCTCCTCAACAACAACAAGAGAATCTAGGGAAACTTCCTCAACAGGCCATGGCTCTGGTGTAGGCTCTGGCTCTACCCCCGCACAAACACTCTGACCATTATACAAATCCGTAACTTCCGACGCTGACAAAACACTATCAAAAATAATCAATTCATCCAACAATCCATCATACGCCTGAAATCTATCAAATCCGCCCAATACTCTATCTTGATCCTGCCCCAAAACAATTCCCTGAGCAATAATCGTCTTCTTACTTGTTACCTTCTCAACAACAAATTCTCCATCGACATAGAACTTTACACTACCCTCCGAACTATCCAAACTAACAACAACCAAATGCCACTCACCATCATTAATATCTGCACGACTCAGTTTCGCTACTCCCCTAACATGAGCTCTAAGAGATTGCTGAGAACTAATCAAAAACTCATTATTACCACCATTTCTAGCAACAGAAAAAATCCCATCTCCTTTTCCTGAAGACTTCAGCCAAAAAGACACACTAAATTTATCCCTATCATTCAAAACCTCATTTGGCAAAACAACATAGGCCGTATTAATCCCAGGAAAACTAAAAGCCTCTCCAACCTTCCCATCAACAATCGAAACCTTTCCATTCACAACTCCATTATAACCATTCCCCGAAAGATCTTCAAATCCAGCACCATTATAATAAGCCACAACCTCCGAATCACAAACTAAATCCGAAACCACGTTCCCAGTAATATCAGAATCCCCAAATCCAAACCATCCTGCAGAAACAATCCCCGTCGATAAAAACATACTAAAACATACTAAAACAATAATCATCCCAGCTTTTTTCATATTGTTAACAATTCCATTTACTATTTAAACATTTCCCCTATTTACTAACACATTATTACTGACGACAGGAACAGGGTTAGAAACTTGTTCAATATTTCTAGCTACTTCATTGCCCGCAGAATTTCCCGCAGCCATAATTCCCAAGACTCCCCCAATAACCAAAAAGATATTAATAGTTAAAATTCCTATCACCAAACAACCTATTCCGCCCTTCTTCACGCTCCCCTCACGATTCATCTTACCAGAATAAACCAAACCTATAATACTCAAAACCAAAAACCAAACAAACAAAACAAATAACCAAATACTCAAACTCCCCGCAAATTCCATAAGCTTTGTCGAACCGCCAACATCTTCCAGTCCACCCTTTCCAAGATAAATCAGAATCCCCATCACCCCAAAAATAATACTTGCCAGAATAGCAAAAACCGAACCAATAATCCCCATAACAAGTCCCACCACACTTTTCATTAAAAATAAATCTACTAGCAACTTTAAAAAACTTTCTCCCGGAACAAAAGAGAGAAACTCCACATTAAAAACTTTCACATAAAACTATAAAAACAAGCGCGCATTCCCCAAAACATGTCATCAGAAAAAGAAAAAAATATCTTAGATTTCATAAAGCTAGTCTCACCAGGAACCCCTCTAAGAACCGTAATCGACGACTTACTAAGGTCAGGACTCGGAGGCATAATAGTCTTCGACAACCCAGAACTCCAAACCCAAAATATTCTAGAAGGCGGCTTCCGAATCAACTCCCGATTCACCCCACAAAAACTTTTCGAACTCTGCAAAATGGACGGAGCAATAATCTTATCTCCAGATTTAAAACGAATCCTTCATGCAAACATACTACTAAACCCCGACACAACGATTCACACAATAGAAACCGGAACACGACACAAAGCCGCCGAACGAACCGCGAAACAAGCTCACACTTTCGTAATCGCAATTTCAGAACGAAGAAAAAAAACAACTCTCTATTTCAATCAATCTAGATATTACCTCAAAACAACCGAAGAAATAATGCGAAACATAACCTCCACACTCCAAATATTAGAGAAACAAAAAGAAATATTAAACGAACACATCAATAATTTAAACGTCCTAGAAATGTCAGAACTCGTATCGGTCACCGACGTATGCAAAGTAATCCAAAGAGCCGAAATGATTTTAAAAATTTCCGAATCAGTAAAAAGAAATTTCACAGAACTAGGAAAAGAAGGAAACATTATGCACATGCGACACCGAGAACTTTTAAGAGGAGTAGAAAAATCAGAATCCGAAGTCCTAAGAGACTACGCAAACCTCCCACTAAAACGTTCCAAAACATTATTAGCAAACCTAACCTTCGATGGACTACTCGACATAGAATCAATAGCAAGGCTAATCCTAGAAAAACCAATCGAAGAAAGCATCACCGCAAAAGGATTCCGATTCCTATCCCACCTAACCCTATCTGCAAAAGAAATCTCCCAAATGACAAAAACATTCCACAACCTCGACAACATACTAAAACTAGAACCTGCAGATTTCGAACCAATGCTAAAAAACCGAGCCAACACAATCTACGACGAAATACGAAATCTCAGAGAACAAGTTTTAAGCGGGAAGGTAATATGCTAACAACAACCCAACTCCAAGAAATCAAAGAACACCTAGAAGCATCACAAAACCCACTCTTCTTTTTCGACAATGATGTAGACGGACTCTGCTCATTCCTAATCCTAAGACGAGCAATAGACCGAGGCAAAGGCGTAGCAATAAAATCCTTCCCAGACCTCAAAGAACAATACCTCCGAAAAGTTGAAGAACTAAACCCCGACGCAATTTTCATCTTAGACAAAGCCGAACTAAGCCCAGAATTCGCAAACGCAGTCGAACAAAAAGGTATACCAATGATTTGGATAGACCACCACGAATCAAAAACCCCAAAAGAAACAATAGAAAAAACCTTTTATTTCAACACCCATCTACCAGCGAAACGGTCTACCAGCGCAAGCAGTCTACCAGCCGAAGGCGATCTGGTCGCCGAACCGGTGACCGCTGTCGCCCAAAAAATTTTCAACCGACAAAAAGACCTTTGGCTAGCAACAATCGGATGTATCGGAGACGCCTACATGCCCGACTTCGCAGAAAAATTCTCAGAACAATATCCAGAACTCCTCCCAAAAAATATAGAAGCATTCGACGCTCTCCACTCAACCGAAATCGGAAAAATGGTAAGAATGCTTAACTTCGGACTAATGGACACAATCACAAACGTCGTCCAATTAATCAAATACCTATTCAAAGCAAACACCCCCTACGACCTCCTCGAAGAAAACCAATATACAAAACAACTCCACAAACGCTACACCCAACTCAACGAATTCTACAGCAAACAAGTAGACAAAGCCGAATCAAACTACAATTCAGAATCTAAAATACTTTTCTTCTCATACTCCGGCAACACATCAATGTCATCCGAAATAGCAAACAAACTCTATTACAAACACAAAGACAAACTAATAATCGTCGGATTCAAACGCCCCGAAAAAATAAACATCTCAATTAGAGGAAAAGACGCACTCGAAATAACAAAAAAACTAATCGCGAATATTGAAGGAGCAACCGGAGGCGGACACAAAGAAGCGACCGGCGCAATGGTCCCAATAAATGATTTCGACAAATTTAGAGAAAATATTAAGCAACTTGCAAAAGAGCTTTGATAATAATATAACCAATAATTGCAATCGCAGCTATTTTTATTATATCAATAAGCATATCCGCTGAATCATTTTTAACCACCATTATTTTCGAACCTCTCTTTTAACTTAAATAGCTTATCCTTTATATATTTATTCTCTGCTTTTATCTCAATCAAATCCTCTGCTCTCTTTAAAGATTTTTCTAAATTATTTTGATTTTCTTCATATTTACTTAATCCTTTATTTGTTTTGCTCAAGCTCTCTCTCATTTCCCCCATCTTTTTATTAATAATCAACACAAGCCCCACAAGAAGAACAATCATAATAAATATACTTGGTAAAGATTCTCTAATAAGCCCTACTAAAAACTTATGACTCAACGGACCCAAGAACCAGAGAACAACAGCTATTCCAATTTCTATTACAATCATCCCAACTTCTTTAGAGGTCAAGCCCATAATACCTTCCCCATTCCAACATTAATAAACAATTATACACTACAAAATATACATCCAAAAACCTTAAAAACCAAAATCTCTCCTTAATCCCATGACTACAACATTGGCAATCCCAATCCGAAAATAAATCTAGTCACAACTTTAATTTTCTGCACATTACCATGAAAACTAGACCAATAGCCCCCAACGATTTTGAATTGATACTAAACCTAGATAGACAAGTATACCCAACAAATAAACCAGTAACAAAAGGAACCTTATCAAACTGGTACAAAAAAAACCCGGAATTCGGAATGATTTTTAAAGAAGAAGATAAAATAACGGGAGTAGGAATAGTTATCCCCATGAACAAATTAGGGTGGGCAAAATTAACAAAAGGAGAAATAAGCGAAACAGAACTAAACGAAACGACTTTATTTGATAAAGATAAAGATAAAGAAATATATCTCCACGTATACCATATAGAAAAACTCACAGACATAAAGAATTTCCACAAAATATTCCTAAAAGAATTAAAAAAAATAATCCCAAAAAAAATTACAATCAATGGATTCTCGGGACTATGCGTAACCCCTCAGGGAAAAAATATATTTGAAAACAAATTCAAATGTAAAGAAGAAGAATACAGATGCACAGAATATGTAAAAGAAACCGACAAAGGAAAAGAAGTTGTATCCGAAGGAAAAGAAAAAGAAAGATGTAAGATGTTAATATTATATCCCGAAAAAGAAAGCATAGTTTGGAAATATCTCAAAGCAACATCAAACGACAATCCCAAAGAAAATATATTAAGACCATCCGAAGAGTTCGAAGGTCCATCAGTAAAAGGCTACGACTTCAACCAAGGCGTAGACTTTGAAAAAATCCTGGATTCCTACGCAACAATGGGCGCCCAAGCCACAAACCTCGGAAGAGCAATTGAAATCATAAAAGAAATACGAAAAGAAAAAGCCTTCATCTATTTAGGCTACACATCCAACATGGTAAGTTCAGGCCTCCGAGAAATATTCAGATACTTAGTCCAACACAAAATGGTAGACCTTATCGTGACAACGGCAGGTGGAATAGAAGAAGACTTCATAAAATGCTTCAACGATTTCAAAATAGGAGACTTCAATTTATCAGGAACAGAACTAAGAGACAAAGGACTAAACCGAACCGGCAACATGATAGTTCCAAACAACCGATACACAACCTTCGAAGACTGGGTTCTCCCAATTCTAGAAAAATATAAAGACGAAAAACTAACTCCAAGTAAACTAATTAATCTTCTAGGAAAAGAAATAGACAACGAAGAATCAATATACTACTGGGCATACAAAAACAAAATCCCCGTATTCGCACCCGCACTTCTAGACGGTTCCCTAGGAGATATGATATACTTCTACAAAACAAAAAACCCAAACTTCAAAATAGAAATCACAGAAGACATGGTAGACATGAACAACTCTTCTCTAGGAAAAGAAAAAACAGCAATGATAATCCTCGGCTCAGGAATAATCAAGCATCACATTTGCAACGCAAATCTTTACCGAAACGGAGCAGACTACGCAGTATACATAAACACAGCACAAGAATTCGACGCCTCAGATTCCGGAGCAACTCCAGACGAAGCAGTATCGTGGGGGAAAATATCACAAAACGCAAAATCCGTAAAAGTCCACGGAGACGCCACAATCATATTCCCATTAATCGTAGCAAAATGCTTCTCTGAATAACTACCCCCGAACAGCATTCAAACTATCCTGAATAAAAAACGTTCTTCTAGCAATGTCCGCAGCATGACCAACGCCCCGACCTTCCAACTGCCTAAACATTTCCCTTGCCAGCTCTAACTTATCCATGTGTCCTCCCATCATTTATTTATCTAATTTCACTCCCTTTTCCTCCAGAAGCTGCATCACAGCAGTGTCGACAAAATTCCGCTTCGACGGAAACTTCACCTTCATTTTCCTATCAGAAATATAACCTTCAACCGCCCTATCCAACCACTTACTAATCCTCACCGCCGTATCATTTCTTTCTGAAGATTGGATTACCATAAACATACTCATGGTTACCATTAGTATATAAAGATTTCGATTCAAAAAAAACTCAGAAATGACGAGTCGCCCACCGGCGACGAAGGGATTCCTCAGAACCCCGACAAAATATGAGAACCTCAGTTCTCTAAATGGTCGTCGTATATCCGCAGAACCCCGACAAAATATAAAAACGAAAATTCTCCAAATAACCGGATACCCGCCACCGGCAACCGGCAACCGCAATCGCTACCAAGCGATTGTTTTCGGTTCCCGCCGAACATACTGAAAATCCTCAACCAACTCATAAACTTCCAAAGACGACTCAACCTGGTCATCAAAATACCGAACCTGATACTCCCTCTCATTCTCAACATTAAAAACCTCAACAATCATCTCCTTCATATTCCCATGGTCCTGCAACAAATACTGTTTATCAACCCGCATCTCCTTCCCATTAATCCAAAGCTTATCCCCATCCTTCAACTTCCCAATCGCCTTCGACCGCTTCTCAATCTTCAAATCTTCTCCCATAAAATAAAAACAATTCCACAATTTATAAAGATTTACCTATCCTCTCCAAAAATCCAACACCCAATTCTCACATCTTATACCTACCCAACAACACACTATTATAAATACCGCCACTAGAAACCGCAACAATATAAACCTCAACCTTTGTAACATTTTCAAACTTCCATCCATCCTTAAGAGGAATTTCATACGTCCGCCCCTCATTCGCTCCAGGAAGATTTCTATCTATCCTATGAATATATGAATCACCACCAGCAAAAATAGCAATATCAATAAAAACGCCCGGTAAAGAAACTGGTGTTTTAACCATATGACTCTCAGGAATCGCCTCAATAATCGCCTCAAATTTATCAGTAAGATTAGAAAAATCAGATGAATCATAATATTGCCCCCCATTACCTGCAATAAGTTTAAACAAATCCGTATCAGCCTTCGGACCAAACCCAATAGTAGAAACTGATACATTTTCATCATAAATTTTCTGAGAAATCTCTCCAAAATCCGAATTTGAATAACTTGCAGCTCCATCCCCAAAAACAATCAAATAACTAGCATTAATTGGAGGCCTACTTTTAAATTCATTATAACTTCGATTCAGTCCATCATAAATTGGAGTTCCTCCGTCAGCCTCCCATATATCAACTCTGTCATTTAAAACATCTTTATCTTTTGTAAAATCTAAAAACTCGTAATTTCCCTTTGGAAACGACATCAAGGCCAAAGAAAGCTCCTCATGGTCTAAAGCAATATCTATTAAATCATGTGTAGAATCTTTCAGGATATCTAATGCAGAAACCTCACTAGAACCCCCACATTCCCCACACCTTGACTCATCATCAGGATCAGAACAGCTAGCATCTTTAAATAAATTTGCAGAATCTATTCCTACACATTCGCCAATAGAAAAATCTCCATCACAAATATAACTATTATTACAGGTGCCAAAAGAAGAACAATACGAATCAATTGAATCACTTGATATGTCCTCACAAACACCTATAGAAAAATCTCCATCACAAATATAATCACACAACCCATAATTACTATTACAATAAGACTCCACCTTAGTAAAATTAATATTCTCGCACTTACGAGTATGTGTTGCATCACAAATATCACTATCAGTACAGGCAGCAACTGAAAATTCACAATAAGATCCCGCATAATCTAAATCATCCCCTGCCAAATTCACACACCCCTCATTATAAACAACGTCCCTCATGCTCCCCGATAAATCGACCAACAAAAGAACATCTGTCGGAATAAAGACTTCTCTAGGAACCATAAACGTAACATTCTCTATCTCAAGCCTCATCAAATCAGTCTTTCCCCTCCTTATCTCAACCTTCAAAACACTTGAATCATCCCCCTTCCCAACATAAGGAATCAAAAGCCTTTCTATAATTAACTCGGAAGTCATCTCCGCAGAAGCAAGCCAACCATTAATAAAAGGTAAGACAAAAAGCCAAATCATTATAATCGCCATCACAACAATCAATATCAATAACACAATCGCAACAACCTGAGACATTCCCCTCTTTTTCATATATACTACTAACAAACAGATTATATAAAATTAATCAATAGCTTTTCCCCGCATAAACAACCGCATTAGCCTTCTTCCCACAAATAACACACTTCCCCCTAGCCTTCTCATCCAAATCAGCACGAGTCCCCATAACCCTCGCCTGCAATTCCTTCTCAATATACCCCGCACACTCAGCACCATTATTCTCAACAGAACAAAAATCAAACCGAGCAATTTTTCCATTATTCAAAACTTTCTTAATCGCTTTCTTATCTTCACAATCAACTATCTTACCTTCAAAAGATTCATCAGCCTTAGCCAACAACCTCTCATCATACTCCGCCCCAAGATTCTTAATCGACTCAGCCAAATCCCCAATCTTCACAGAAACCTTTTCCTTAATATCCCGAATAAAAACCGTAACCTCCCCAGACTTCAATTCCTTCTCACCAATCTCAACCCGGAACGGCACACCTTTCATCTCCCAATAAAAAAACTTCTCACCCGGCCTCTTATCCGAATCATCAACTTTCACATCAATATACTCCTTCATAAAATCCGCCCGAATCTCATCAACAGCACTGTTTACTGCCGACTGCTTACTGCCGACTGCATCGTTCTCGAAAGGAATAATGACTGCCTGAACCGGTGCAATTGTATAAGGTAAAACCAAACCATTATCATCCCCATGCAACGAAATTACCGAAGCCAATATCCTAGACATACACGGCCCATAACAAGTCGACCACGGAGTCTTTTCCTTCTCTGTTTCGTCAACAAACTTCACACCAAACGCCTTCAAAAAATGCTGATTAATCAAATGAGTCGAAGGCTGCTGAATGACTTTTCCATCGGGCATAATAACATCACTCCCAATCGTATACTCCGCCCCCGGAAACTTATCCCACTGCGGCCTCTTCATAGGCAAAAACGGAACCCCAAAAATCTTATGCATAACTTCCTCCGTCATAACAATATCATCCTGAACCTGCACCTCCGCATCCTTCTTACTAGCAAATGCATTATGACTCTCAATCCAATGAAACTCTCTATCGCGAATCAACGGTCGCGTCGCCTTAGTCTCACTCCTAAAAACATTACACCGCTGATACATCTTCAATGGCAAATCCCTATAACTACGAATCCAAAGATTAAACATGTCATAAAACGCCGTCTCGCTCGTAGGCCTCAAAGCCAATTTGTCCTCGCCCTGTTTTTTCTCCAACCAAAAAACATCAGGCGCAAACCCATCAACATGACTCGCCTCTTTCTTAAAATTACCCTCAGGAATCACAGCCGGGAAAATTGCAGGCTCATGCCCCGTCGCCCGAAGAGCCGACTCATAAATCCGATACATCTTATCTATAATCCGCGCACCCCAAGGACGAATCACAACGAACCCCTTAACGCCATACCGCAAATCCGTCACCTCCGCCTTGTTCAAAATTTCACTATACCACTCACTAAAATTATCCTTCTTACTAATATTAAAAGTAGTCTTCTTCCCCATTATAAGAACAACTTAAAAGATTTTATAAAACTAACTATCCTCAATAAACAATGGAACGCATCCAAAAAATCATCGCAAACTCCGGATACTGCTCAAGACGAAAAGCCGAAGAATTAATCGAACAAGGAAAAGTAAAGTTAAACAGAGAGCCAGCAAAACTCGGAGACAAAGCAACCGAAGAAGACAAAATATCAATCGAAGGAAAACTCCTAGAAAGAAAGAAAGAAAATCTTTACTACATTCTAAACAAACCAAAAGGAATCCTCGTCACAAAAGAAGACCCACAAAACCGAAGAACAATCTACAATCTCAAAGCATTATCAAAACTAAAAAAAGAAATCGGCTTCAACCTAAACTACGTCGGAAGATTAGACGGCGCATCTGAAGGACTCCTCCTTTTAACAAACGACGGAGAACTAAACAACCAACTAACACATCCAAAACATGAAATAAAAAAAACCTACCAAGTCCGAACCGAACCAACTCTAACAAAAGAAGATACCACAAAACTAAAAAACGGACTATTAATAGAAGACAGAAAATTCTTCGCAGAAATATCAGCTATAGAAAAAAACACTTTCAACATCACAATAAAAGAAGGCCGAAACCGAATCATCAGAAAAGCCCTAGAAAAACTAAACTACAAAATATATTTATTGAAAAGAATCTCAATCGGAAACATAAAATTGGGCAACCTAAAGTCAGGAGAAATTAAAAAGGTAAAAAACCCACAAACAAAATGATAGAAAGAGAATTAACATACCTAGAAAAATTCGAATACAAAAAAATCTTATTCTAAAATCAAAGCGAGACAGTGGAGGCTTTTTTAAAATCAAAGATTTTGAAAAAGCCGACTCCCCTAAATATGAGAACGCAGTTCTCCAAATTCCCCTCCCCAGTTCCCAATTAGTTAATCTTATAAATTCAATTTAGGTTGGTATTTTATAATGAGCTCGTAGTTTAACGGATAGAATACCAGGTTTCGGCCCTGGGGATGGGAGTTCGATTCTTCCCGAGCTCGCTTTATTCCTTGTAACGAAACGTGGTTTCGGTGAGCAATTCGCTTCGAGTAAAATAATTCTATAAATATTTTTACGAGATGCAAATTGCGAGTATGGGGATGGGAGTTCGATTCTTCCCGAGCTCGTTTTATTCTATAAGTAAACACCATTTACGAACAATTAAAAACAAAAATCTCCTTCTCAAAACATGACATTAGAAAACGCCAAAAACACAATAAGACAAGCAGCAGAAAAATTGAATCTACCCAAAGAAACAATAAACATTCTCCTAACCCCAGAAAAAGAGACAAAAGTAGACTTCTCCGTAAAAATGGACGACGGAACAACAAAAACTTTCACAGGATACCGAATCCAACACAACTCATTACTCGGCCCATACAAAGGCGGAATCAGATATCATCCCGAAGTAGACTTAGACGAAGTAAGCGCCCTAGCAATGTGGATGACAATAAAAACAGCAACAGTAGACTTGCCACTCGGAGGCGGAAAAGGCGGAGTAATCTGCAACCCCAAAGAACTCTCAGAAACAGAATTAGAAAATTTAACCCGAGCATTCACCCGAAAAATAGCTCCAATCATAGGCCCGCACAAAGACATCCCAGCACCAGACGTTTACACAAACTCAAAAATAATGGACATAATCGTTGACGAATATTCCAAAATAAAAAACTTACCAATTGAAGAAGCAAAAGCAGTCGTCACCGGAAAATCCCTAGAAAACGGGGGCTCCTTAGGACGAGACACCGCAACAGCAAGGGGCGGACAATTCGTATTAAAACAAGCAATCGAACAAACACAAATAATTCCGACATTAAAAGAAGCAACAGTAGCAATTCAAGGAAGTGGAAACGTCGGCGGAAACTTCGCAAAACTAATAGCTAAAGATGGAGCAAAGGTCATCGCAATCTCAGATTCAAAAACCGCAATTCACAACCCAGACGGATTAGACATAGAAAAAATTCTAGAACACAAAAAACAAACCGGCTCATTCTCAAACACGCCAGACTCAACTCAAATAACAAACCAACAACTCCTAGAATTAGAATGCAACATCCTAGTCCCAGCAGCTTTAGCAAATCAAATCACAGAAAAAAACGCGAACAACATAAAAGCAAAAATAATTTTAGAACTAGCAAACGGACCGACAACCCCCGAAGCAGACAAAATTCTAGAAGGAAAAAACAAACTAATCCTCCCAGACATCCTAACAAACGCCGGCGGAGTAACCGTCTCATATTACGAATGGTGCCAAAACATCCACAAAGAAAAATGGACAGCAGAAGAAGTTGACGAAAAATTAAAAGAAAAAATGCAAAAAGCAACAAAAGAAATTCTGAACAAAAAAGAAAAATACAAAACATCCACAAGAATAGCAGCATACATTAACGCAATAGAAAGATTAGCTAAGAAAGTATAATCAACTCATCAACATCCCTATCCGAAACCAACTCCTTCGCGTCCATCTGCAACTTAAACAACTCCGAAGAATCAAAACTCTTTTTCTCAATATCACCAAACAACTCCGAAGCATCCTCCTCAAAATTCTCGTTAATTATAATTTCCACCATCTTAGGAGAATAGAAAATATCTTGGCTTTAAAAAAACTCTCGTGATAAAGTATAAAAACAACATTACCTAAAACAAATTAGGTGACAAAATGAATAAAAAATTCTGGGCAACAACTTTCACATTAACCGGAACAATTATCGGAGCCGGAATACTAGGACTCCCATACGTCTTCGCAAAATCAGGATTCTTAATCGGTTTATTTTGGCTAGTTGTTTTAGGCGCAGTAATGATTTTCGTGAACCTCGCATTAGGAGAAATTACACTAAGAACCCGGGGCAAACATCAACTCTCAGGATACGCAGAAAAATATCTCGGCAAATGGGGAAAACGAGCAATGTTCTTCGCCATGCTCTTCGGTATTTACTCCGCCCTCATAGCTTACTTAGTCGGTGAAGGCGAATCCCTTTCAAAATTAATCCCGGGAGAAATCCATCCAATTGTATTCGGAATCATGTTTTGGCTAGTCATGACATTACTTCTCAGAGAAGGACTAAAAGGATTAAAGAAAATAGAAACATGGGGTGTCTTAGCAATCATCGCAATCGTATTCGGCATCTTCATCAGATTCATCCCATCAATCCAAACCTCAAACCTAACGACATTCAACACAACATATTTCATACTACCAATAGGTGTCGTCATGTTCGCGCTACTCGGATTCACATCAATCCCAGAACTCCGCCAAGAAATCAAAGGCCAAGAAAAACTATTCAAACGCGCAATCATACTCGGAAGCCTAATCCCAATCGCACTCTACATAATTTTCAGCGCAACCTTCATCGGCATCCTAGGCAAAAGCATCAACGAAGTCGCAACCCTATCCTTCGGCCCAATCATGACAATCCTCGGAATTTTCACAATGCTAACATCCTACTTCGTCCTATCATTCTCCCTAAACGACGCATTCAAATACGACATCAAAACCAACAAAACGACAAGATTCCTCCTAACCTCCCTAATCCCCCTAGCACTTTACATCATCATAACCCGATTCGATTTCATCGGCTTCGCACTAATCCTAGGTATCGGCGGTGTAATCTCCGGAGGAATAACAGGAATTCTAATTCTCCTAATGGCAAAAAAAGCAAAAGCAAACACCCGAAACAAAAAGAAACCCGAAATACAAATGCCAATAAACTGGACCCTAATAACAATCCTATCAATAATATTTATTTTAGGAATAATCCTAGAATTTGCACATTAACTTCATCTCACCAAAGATACCTACTGAGTAAATATCAGGTTTTAAGGGGAAGACTTAAAAACCCTCATTCTATAAAATTATGTAAACAGAACAAGAACAATATGAATCTATTAAAATTATTAAATAACACAGGAGGAAAACATGAAATTATACGTAGGTAATTTACCTTGGTCTATCGATGACAACGCACTAAAAGAACTCTTCACATCTTACGGAGATATCGAAGAAGCAGTGCTAATCAAAGATAAATTCTCAGGCAGATCTAAAGGATTCGGTTTCGTAACTTTCACTGATGACGCAGCAGCTCAAAAAGCTATTGCAGAAATGCACGAGAAAGAAATAGAAGGCAGACCTTTAACAGTTAGCGAAGCTAAACCAATGGTTCCACGAGATAATGCTCCACGAGCAGAATCCGGAGAATCACAGGAAGCTCCAATGGCAAACCCTTCAGAAATCAACGGCGCTGTAGAAGATTCTATTGAAGAAGAATCAGCACCAGAAGTTGTAGATGACAATTCGGACGCAGAAGACGACGAAGAAGACATCGAAACTGTAGAAGAAGCCAAAGAAGACGCAGAAGCTGACAAATAAATCCAGATTATTTCTGGTAATTTTTTATTTTTATTTAATAATTTTTGCCTCAACAGAGGTACACCAAGTGGGTGCAAAAGAGAAAGAAACTCTTAAATACTCGCTCCTCCTAATTACAATATGGCAAAGAAAAAAGGCGATAATGATATTGAGGTTAAAATAAAAA
>CAYYYV010000006.1:0-9232 GCA_964476225.1 Candidatus Woesearchaeota archaeon
CTTCTCGCTTTATAGTCAGTCCGATTTTCTCTTCTCCTTCGTTTCATTGTTCTTAATGCCATCTTATTGTAATCCCTCAATATTTTCCTTTAAGTGTCTTTTGCTTTTAAATTTCCGAGCACGAATCTCCTTTCTGATTTCTCTATTCCTATCTTTATCAATAGCTCCGGTCCGAACCAAACCCCTCACAAAAGCCCTAAGTTTTCTAGTAACAATCACATATTCAGCCTTTCGAGTATTAACTTTTTTCTTAATCTTTCCAACTCTTCGTCTATTCTTCCGTTTCTCAATTTTCTTCCGACCCTTAACTTCCTTAATCTGAATCGCCCCACTCTTATGCAAATCCAAAATATCCATTCTAGAGATTGCTTCTTTTATTTCACTCAAATGCCCCTCTACAAAAACAATCCGGTTCTTCCCAACTTTCAAAACCTTAGCAGCCAATTCTTTCTTCCTAGCTAATTGCATTATTTCTTTCCCCCTTGCCTCGTTTGATCTTTAGTATCTAACGGAGTCCGCTTATATCTATTTAAAATTTTAATATTCATCTCATTCGCTTTCTTAATAATCTCAGCTCTCTTCCTCGCCCCAATCCTAGCTATAATAATTCCCTGTCTTTTTGCCCTCGAAGAGGGTACTTGCGAAGCGTGAACATTCTCAACTTCTTTAATATTCTCAACTCGAACAACTTCCATTCCGCCAACAAATCCCTTGACATTCGCTTCAGCTCCCCATCCCACCTTCGGCCTCTGCATCCGACCCTTTCGATTAAGTCTCAACTTATTCTGCCTACCCTTAGCCCCATGCCATTTTTGATTCTTCTTAACTCCCTTCCCAAGCCTAATCTTCTTATGCCAATCAGTCCTCAAAAATTTAGGCTTACTTCTCTTAGTAGTTGATTTCTCCTCCGCCATCAAATCTTCCTCCCAGGTTTTTCTGTAATATAAATTCCATCCTGAAAAATTCTTCTATCTCTACCGATTAACCGAGTCGCCTTTTCCAAATTAGCAGCCGTCTGTCCAGCAGCCTCGATATCGTGAGACGAAACTGTAATTATATTCCCCTTAATTTCCACATCAACATTAGGTAAAATCTTCGAAACTCTTTCAGTTGTTTCACCCAAAAAAGATTTAATTATAATCTTGTCCCCATCCCCCTTCCCCACTGCTAACTGCTCACTGCTAACTGCTAACTGCTGTGCTTTATGCACAGACACATTCATAGGAAAATGAACATTACAAATTTCCAACTCATAAACAAACTCCTCGCCAACTCCTTTAACCATATTTTTCAAATGTGCCCAAGTTGTCCCAATCATTTTAGATTCTCTTCGAGTAGCACCCTTAGCAGTCAAAACAACCTTACCATCCTTGACCTCAGCTTTAATCTTTCCTAGGTCAAAATTTCTCTTAGTCTCTTTCCCGTTCCCTTTAGCAATAAACTCATTACCATTAATCTCAACAGTAACGCCCTCAGGAATTTCAACAAATCTTTCTAAATCTTTATTCATTTTTCAGACCCCCGAAAAATGGATAGTGAAACATTTTCAATGTTATTTTATTCATCTTAATAGAAATAAGCAACAACGCTTCCCCCCAAATTATTTTTAACAGAATCCTTATGGTCAAGTAATCCCTTATTCGTAGAAATTACCAGAGTCCCAAAATTCCTAGACGGCAAAAATCTTCTCAGGTACTTATCAATATCAGCAACGCCAGCATAATACCGAGGCTTAACCGCCCGACATTCATTCAGCTTAATAATACTAATACTAACAGTCTTCTCTTCCTTGTTGACCTCATATTCAATGTGCCCCTTCGATTTCATCATCTCAAGTAAATTCAACAAAACCTTAGAGTACAACTTAATCGTAAGCTCTCTCTTTCCAATTCGCTTTGCATTCATTATTTGGTTTAATCCATCTGATACTATATCTTGTGACATTTTTTACTCCTCCAATAAATGGAACATGAAAATTTATAATTTACTTTTGACATTTTTTCTCCTAACTATATTTCTTGAACCCAAGTTCAACCGCAAGCTCTCTGAAACAGTGCCTGCATAAATTTAGATTATAAGATGAAATGTGCGCGCCGTGTCTTCCACAAACTTCACATTTGTTGGCAGCAATCCCGTAAGCTCGAGCTCTAGGCTTATTGTGCTTTAAAAACTTCTTAAGCACAGCCGGTTTCACTCGAAGCTGTCTAGTTATTTTTCTCCAATCACTCGCTGTCATAAAAAATTCCTCCCATTTTTATGAATGATAATCTTTGATTAACTTTCATCTTCTACAACCTTATCTTGCTTTCGCAAAATCTCCGTATTAAATTTAGTTACTAAATAGTCTTCAATCTCTTTCCGAGTTACAGTCAACCTACGAGATTTTCCCCTTTTAACCTTTTTCTTTTCAACCGATTTACCAGCTCTAGAAAATACAACAGTCACCTCGAATCCCATAATTCCAACCTCTCTAATATATTCAACACCCGGAATTTCAATATACTCATGAATTCCAAACGAGAAACAATTCGGCTGAATTTGTTTTTCTTTCAAAGTATTATCAATCGCAGGCAATAATTTCTTAACAATAGCCAAAGCATCCTCTCCCCTCAAAGTAACCTTCGTCCCAACTTCCAAACCCGGCCTAACATTCCAAGTGGGAATTCTCTTAATGGCCTTAACCTTAATAGCTTTCTTCCCAGAAATAGATTCAAGCAAAATAACTCCTTTGTCAAGTTTCTCAGCAACACCACCGATATTCAAAATTACCTTCTCCAGCTTAATTTCCTTCATTACATTTGCCATTTTTTGTTCCGCCATCATGCAATCACCAAAATAGTCTTGTAAGGCAAACTTACAGTCTTATCTTTTAATTTAACAACATAATTCTTACCTCGAGTCAACTCTTCAAATCCTTCAATTTTACCTTTCTCACCAGCATGCTTCCCAACAACAATTTCAACACTAGCTCCCTCTTTTAATGGCAAAATTTTCACAATCACATCTTTTTTTGTATCTAATAAAACAGAATCCCCAACAGAAAATTTCTCTCCCGTGATTATATTCTGACCATCATCTAAATTCATCTGAACCTTATTTTTCCCAAGAACCTTTTTCCCAGCAATCTTTACTATCTTAATATCAGCATCCTTCCCAGAAACTTCAACTAAATTAAATTTCTTATTAACAATTTCTAGTTTGTAATTCAGCTTTGCCTTTTCCAAATTGATAACATCAAAAACCTGAACAGGGAAATTCTCATCACAACGAATCTTATTATTAACTTTAACCATCCCGTTTAAAGTCATATGCCGAGCCTCCTTCCGAGTCTTAACAAGTTTCAAAACATCCCTAAGCAAAAACAACAAAGATATACCCTTGCTGGTTGCATGACTAGGCACAGCTATATATCTCTTGCCCCGACCCTTTCGCGGAACCGGCCACGACTTAGGCATTTGCGTTTTCTTAATATGTGCCATCTTATTTTTTAGCCTCCACCTTTTTAACTTCAACCTTTTTCACAGGAACCTTTTTCACAACCTTAACTTCTTTCTTGTCCTCAGCTTTAACATTCTTCTTATTCCTCTTCATCCTTCTATTGTCCTTCTCGTCCAAAACGATTATCTTAACATTTGACGGATGAAACCAAGTAATCAACTTTTCTCCACCAGCTTTACTCCTCTGAATTCCGTCAATCTGAATCCTCGTATTCTTAACATCAACACTTCCAACCTTCCCTTGCTTCTTAGAAAATTTCCCCCTCATTACTTTAACCTCATCGCCCTTCCGAACTTCAATACTTCTCATCCCATATTTTTCCCGAAGAGCCTTATCCAAAGTCGCCCCCATAAAAGTCCGCTTAATATGATTAGGCGCGTTAGCTCTAAACTTAACCTGCTTCCGGGGTTGCTTACTCGAATTCCATGTTTTATTAAATTCTGATTTCATATTAATGAATTGTACTCGCTATTTTAGCGACCTCCTTCCATCTTTCCTGAACTTCTCTTGCAATAGCTCCCTTTATCTGCGTCCCCTTAGGATTTCCCTTATCATCTTTCAAAAGTGCAACCGCATTATCACTAAAACAAATTCTTTCCCCAGTATTCCTTCTCCACGGCTTCCTCTGTCTAACCAAAACAGCATCGAATATTTCTCCCTTCATCTTCGGGTCTCCCTTTCTAACCGAAACCTTAACCTGGTCCGCAATCTTAGCATAAGTCATTCGTCCCTTACTCGTCTTACTGTGCTTAACCCCAACAATCTTACAAATTCGAGCCCCACTATTATCACAAGCCTCCAAAAGACTACCAATATTCAAACTTCGAGTAGCTCGTCCGCTTATCGCCTTCATTCTGTTTTCCTCCGTATAACTTTACTAACAACAAAATGAATCATCTTAGAAATCGGACGAGTCTCCGCAATCAAAATCAAATCTCCAACCGCAACATCATCTTTCATACAGTCAGGCAATCTCGCATGAATCTTCGTCTTACGTTTTTCATATCGCTCATACTTTGGCAACTTCAACATTCTTTCAAACTGAATCGTAACACGTCCATTCAATTTCTTAATAACAGCCCCCTCAAATGTTCGTCCCCTCATTTTCAACTTTCTATCTCCATGAACAGGGCAAAGCCTATCCTTACATTCAACTACCTTTTCATTTTTCTTCGCTCGCCCCGTTTGATGTTTACTATTTAATGGGGTTTTATTCTTCTTTGTTTCTGCCATTTTTTATTTTTCGTGAATAAATAAAAACATGAATGTTCTTTGAACATACTTTTTTTATTCATTAATTTGTTCTTCACTAAAACCTTCTGAGACCAGAATAGGTTTTATGAAGCCCTTGTGATTTCCTTGCAATTCAATAACTTTGTTTTTGACAGTACCGCCACAAGCCCTTTTCATCTTGAGCTTTTTTGCGATATTTTTAATGTCAATTCCGTCGTCGAATCCACTAATCATCGTGTTAACTTTTCCGAAACGCCTTTTTTCTATCGACACAGTAATTTCCTGTTGTGTCTTGGCAATATCGCCACAAACACACGCCGGCATAGGCAGTCCACATTTCGGACAAATTTCCACTTTATTTGTTTTCTCCGTTTGATTTAGTTCGATTTTCCATAGTTAACAACCGCGCAATTTCCTTTTTAATGCTTTTCTTTTTCGTCGGATTTTTTAACAATTCAATCTTCAAATCCTTAATTCTCTTTTCCGATTCTTTCTTTGTTATAGTTTTATTTTCTGCCATTAGCAAAAATCCTCCGGACTTTTTGATCCCGCGTTTTTCCAACGGAAAAACAAGACAATCTTTCCCTTCTGCTTTAGCAATTTATTTATCATTTTACTTCTTCACCTTCCTTTTCTTCTTTACTTTTTTAACTGTCTCTTCAACTTCCTCAAAAGTCGCGTTCTTCTTAACTTGCTCCATAAGCTCCTCATCAACCGTAATTTGATCAGGCATTATAACTCCAGGCGACAAAATTGCCACCTTAATTCCAACAACACCCTGTTTCGTATCGGCAACAGATTCCGCCCTATCAACAAGACTAGAAGCATCTCCAGTTTTCTTTAAATAACCAAAAGCAAATCTCCAAACCCTAGCCCTATCACTCGGCAATTTACCAGAAACAACCAACTCAGCACCAAGAGCACCACTATTCTTAATTTTCCCAAGAACCCTATAGCTCGCAGCCTTATATTTCATAGCACCAAATCTCTCAAGAGTCAAAGCAATTTCATCAGCCGTTAATTGAGCATCAAATTCAGGATGCATAATCTCTTCAATATCAACATGAGGATTTTCCATTTTAAATCTTTTCTTCAAAACTTCAGTCAACTCATTAATCTTCTCTCCTCGCTTCCCAATAATCCAACCAGGCTTATGCGTAGAAACAATAATTTTCTCTCCAACCGGAGTATACTCAATCTTAACCCGAGAAACTTTCCCCTTACCAAACATTCTCTTTACAAACTGTTTAATATTATATTCATCTTTCCTCACGCCAACAAATTTCTTTTCTTCCATTTTATTTTTTACCTCCTTGCGACTTGCGACTTGCGACTTGCGACAACCTCGAGCGAAGCTCGATATGCACATGCGTTCGCTTAGCCTTTCGCCCAGCCTTACGATACGGAGCAGATGCTCTATCACTTCTAGCAATTGTAATCACCGGACTATCAATCCCAGCAACAACAGCATTAGCCCCAGCCTGCTTCACAATTTCCATAATTCCCTTACACGCATTCTTTGGAAACTTTCCACCAGCTAATCCCTTGCCTTTCTTATGTCCAACTTCCAACCCAGCCATAGGAACCGGTCTCTTCTCATCAATAACAGCCTGTAATCTTGCAACAGCCGCCTCGGGAGTTTTCCCTCGAATCACTCTACAAACATACTTAGATTGCTTCGGCGAAATCTTCAAAGAAAATCCGTTAGCAACAGCAACATCTTTCTTAGAAATCTCTTTAGCCTTAACAACTTTCTTAACTTCCTTCTTCTTGTCTTCTTTTTGAGTTTCAACTTTCTTATCAGTTTCCTTAACTTCAGCCTTCGGAGTTTCAACTGCCTTAGTCTCTTCAATCTTTCTCTCTTCTTGTTCCATTTTTTCTTCATCCATTTTACATTCCTGCTCCCGCTAGTACTGTCTCAAATTCAGCATGTTTTTTAGGATTAACATACTCTGCATCTCCTTTATTCTCAGCCTGTTCCAAAACCAGATTTGTCCCATAACAGAATAATCCATCCAATCTTTTTTCAAGTTTTCCATATTGCATCACAGCAATCTCTTCATAAGTTTTCCCCTGCTTCAGCAATCTCTCAATATCAAGATCAGAGAGAAACACTATTTCTTTTCTAAATGGGTTAATATCCAAACCTCCTCTCCTCACAGACATATTATCTCTGTGATCATATATAACCCAAATTCCTCCCCCAACATTTCCCGTGTATTCGAACCTGCTCAATAAAAATAATTCACCCTCTTTTAAGTTTTTATAAGCGTGCACTAAGGCTGGTTCTTTATGTATCCCAAAATTCACAACATTCCCAGGAACAAGCCCAGCTAAATCTCCCTTATCTCTCAATTCCCTTATTTGTATTATCTTTTTTTCTACCATTAGTAAAACTCCGAAGGATGTTTTAGTCCCGCGTTTTCCCAAAGGGAAAACAAGACAATCCTTTTCTCTTGCTTTAGCAATTTATTTATCATTTTATTCTTTAGCCACCTTTTTAGTCCCAATAGTCGTATGTTTAGCTATCTTCCGAGTCATAGAAAATTCACCCAATCGATGTCCAAGCATATCTTCAGTAATTATAACTTTCAAAAATTCTTTACCATTATAAACCCCAATAGTCTTCCCTATCATTTTTGGAACAATAACAATAGTTCTATCATGCGTTTTAATCAATCTATTCTTAGAATCTTTCATTTCACATTTTTTAACAAAAGCCTCAATAACATCATAGTTTCTCAAAATAGTCCTTCGAGCCCTAGATTTAACAAGCTTAGCAAACTCTCGAGTATCAATAGATTTCAGTTCTTCAATATTCTTCCCTCGGAAAAACTTGTCCTTACTTTTCTTTACTAATTTTTCTTCTGCCATCTTAATATAATCCTCCAGCTTTTAGGCGAACAAACCCCGGCACGAAGTGCCTACCATCGGAAACAAAATTTCCTACCATCGCGACAAAGTCGCTACCCTCGGCGAAGCCTACCATCGAAATCGTAGATTTCATCTTTTCTTCCTCCCTGTTCTTCTCGGCCTAATCAGTCCAACTTTCTTACCAGGAGACGCATTTCGTTTTGCAATTTTACTCTTCATTCTTTTCCCTCGTCCCGAACCAAACGGATGATCAATTGCGTTCATCTTTACAGCAGAAACCCTAGGCCATAACTTAGACTTAGTTTTCATTATATAAAACTTCTTACCAGCCTTCAAAATAGGTTTATCCATTCGTCCATCACCAGCAGCTCGACCAATAGTCGCTCTACAATTAACATTAAATTTCTTAATCCTCTTCGACGGCATCATAACTTTAACAATGCCCCCTTCTTTCGCCTCGATAGTAGCGGCATTTCCACCAGTTCTAACAAACTTCCCACCATCCTTAGGATTATGCTCAACATTAAAAACCTCAGTTCCATTTTTCAAATCTCCAAGTTTCGCAATATCTCCAATCTTACTTCCATCAATATTAATTTTCTGCCCAACATACAACAAATTAACAGCAAAAGTTTCAAAGACTTTCCCTTCTTTATTCATAAACTTAGCAATCGGAACAGAGTGCCCAACCGAAGCAGTTAATTTTATACATTCAAACTCTCCCTTAATATCAGAACTATAACCCGGCCTAAGCTTCCCGGCTTTCTCTCGAGTCTTATAAGTATGCCCACCCTTTCCTCTTCGCTGTGAAATAATTCTCTTCCCCATTACATCATCCCCAACTTAGTCGCAACATCGACCGCCGGGTACTCCAAATTTAATTTAACATAAGCCACTTTCTTATTTTTCAAAGTATGCGTCCTAACCTTCACAACCTTCACGTCAAAAAGCTCCTCAACTTCTTTCTTAACATCCGCCTTACTCACAGCCCTATCAACAACAAAAACCAAAACATTGTCAACCTCAATCTGCCTAACTATCTTCTCCGTAGATTTCACCTTCTCCAAAATTATAGTCTTCATTTGGCACTCCCCCTCACGTTCTTAAGCGAAGCGTTCTTAAGCGATAGCGTTCTCAAGGCGGAGCCGTTCTTAAGCGAAGCGTTCTGAAATCTGTTCTTTATATCTTCAATCGCAGATTTCGTATAACAAACCAATCGACCAGGCTCGCCATTAGGAGACAAATCTTTAATTTTCAAATCCACAACATTAACAACTTCAATTCCCTTCCTTTTCATATTCTCCTCATTCCCAAGAACAAACAACAACCCAGCATTAGATTTATATTTTCGCCCACGCATCTTCCCTCGCCCAGCACGAATACTCTTCACCTTCCAAACCTTTGCTTCCCCAAAAACTTTCTCCAATGATTTCTTAAAATCCTTAGTTTTCAAATCCAAAATCCCACCATCAAAAACAACAGCATCCTTAACAGTCCCAGCCAGAGCAGAATTAAAAGCAATCAAAAGTTCTTTCTTATTAATTTTACTAAACGGATTCTTCGCACTTCGCGGAGCATGCGGTCTTCGCCCACCTCGAGCATTAGAAACAGTAGCACCAATCCAATT
>CAYYYV010000006.1:9332-16198 GCA_964476225.1 Candidatus Woesearchaeota archaeon
AATCAAATTATTATAAGTAATTCTATTAAAATATCCAGTTTGCCCAGCCTGAGGTGCTCTAAAAGTAACTCTCGATGGATGCCATGGTGCCAAAGATCCAGGCCGCCTAACTCCCTTTTCTGATTTATGAGATTTCAACGCAATACCAAATCGTTTCACCGGACCACATGTTCCAAAACCCTTAGTAACTCCACGAACATCAACCAACCCACTAGGAAAAACTTCAGATATAGAAACATCTTTCCCAATTTTTTCTTTAATAAAACTCAACTTAGCATCAACAGAACCAGAAATCGCAACCTCAAACATATCCGCCTTATTTTTATCAACACAAGTTCCCTTCACGCCAGAATATAAAATAACACGAACATCATCATAATCTTCACTGCCAACTACCAACTTCTCACTACTCACTGGCGGTCTCTTACTCAATTTTACAGACCGCCGTAGCTCCTTCCCATTCGCAACAACAACATCTTTCATCACCTTACCATTCTTATAAAATCGAACAGAATAAATTTTCATAGCCGGACATTCAACAACCGTAGCAGGAACAACAATTCGTTTACCCTTCGTCAAAGAATCAGAAGTATCATCCTTAACCAAAACAGAAATCATCCCAACCTTATATCCAACAAATCCCATAAACCCAATTCCTTCCTTCGAAAGAGGCGCCCAATTCACACTAGGTATAATTTTTTTAGCCCGCACCCGAGGGTAAAACTGCAAGCTTCCACTGTGTATTCCATTGTTATCTGTCATTTTTTGTATTCCTCGAGTGAACGTGAACCGAAGTCCTTTTTCAACTCAGCGGTAGTTTTCTCTACCTGATAATTTTCTCGATAGCACTCGAGGCAGTTATCGTGACCAACCAATCACAAAATTCTCATCATCCAAACATTTAAGTTTTGGATGGAACCATTAAAGATAAGCAGAAATTTGACTTTATAAAACTTGCCCTCTTAGCAAAGAGGGTATGCCCGAAGGCGGCCCCCATCACAAAATTCAGTCCACCAACATTTTTAAAGCAATTTTAATTAATCAACTTATGGCCATAAAAACACCAAACATTCTACCCGGAGAAAAGGGATATATTCCAAAAAAAGAGCGTACCGCAGCCAGGAAAGCAACTGAAAAGGTAGCCAGAAAAAGTGCTTATAAAAAAGAAATGACTTTAGGAAAAATCAAAACAGGATTTAAGGGTTATAGAATTGGAAAACCATCTGTGACCCCCAAAAAAGAAAAAAAATATCCAATCTGGAGATACTCCAAAAAGATCGGAGAAATTTTTATTAAAAACAGAGATACTCCAGAAGAAGAAATAATATTAAAATTTAATCGCTTCGGAGGTGTAGGAAATTACAAACATTTAATTCAAGACATAGATTTTCAAAAAGAATGGATGATTCGAGAGCAAGAACTTCTAATGACACAAGAAAAATGTTATGTATGTGGGAAAAAAATATCCAAGTCAGCAAAACCAAATTTATATCATTATAATATGTTCAAAAAAAGAACCGAACTTCTAGAAAAAGCTGCCAATGTCCCCAGCGAAGTTGTCTCAGGAAAACTAACAGTAGAAAAAGGTTGGGAAAAATTCAACAATATCCTAGAAGAAGGAAACAGATATTACATGTCGTTAAAAGATACGGCTCTAGTTTGTTCATCTTGCGCTAAGAAAAAAAATCTAAACGAATAATGGAAAAACAATGGTTCGTCTACATCCTCGAATGCCAAGATGGCTCTTTCTACACCGGCACAACAAACGACATAGATAAAAGAATGAAGGCCCACGCCAACGGCACAGGAAGCAAATACGTCCGACACAAAAAATTCAAAAAACTTCTCGCAACAAAACAATGCACCAACCGCTCCGACGCGTGCAAGGCAGAATGTGAAATAAGAAAACTCTCAAAATACGAAAAGCTAAATTGGTTCAAAAATTAAGCAACAAACTCCGCTTCGCTAACCTGCTCTTTCCCATCAACAATAGCAGTTCGAACAATAACACCCTTCCTCTTCGCCATCTCTCGAACTTCAGCAGGCTTCAACTCTTCCATGTTCGCAGGATAAACAATATCCGTCACATTAATCTGATGCCTAACTTTAACTTCAGTAAAATCCCCAATCCCAAAAAACAAGTAAGCCAGTAAAGCCCGGTCGTCAGTCTTCAAAGAGCAAAAATCCGCAACAGGACCCTCGTCGCCCTTCCCCTTCTTTCCATCACCAGGAGCTTTCGGCTTAATCTTCAAAACAAACCCATCCCCTTTAAACGTCAAAGCAAAAAACGCCTTAGGATATTTAGCCATCAACTCAAAAATTTGCCCAGGTTCAACCTCACCATCAATAACATGCTTTCGAACACCCTGAAAATTACTAACTTTCTTAATATCAAATTTAATCTCATCTCTTAAATCCCGAGTAGAAACAATAATGCCCTTAACCTCAATATTACCTTCAACTTTCTCCAAACATTTTCGCACCAAAAGATTAGCATATTCAGCCCCAGCCTTAACGGCCCATTTTTTTGCCTGCCTTTTTCCTTCAAGCAAATATTTATTTTTATATTCTCCCCTACCAAACTTCAAAAAATTCGCATGAACCTCTTCGTCAAAAACGCCATCAAAGATTTTTTTCATAACCATAAATTCAAAACTTTACCTCCGATAATTTTATCTATCATTCATCAAAAATACAAAAACACTTTATAAAACTACCTCCGTTCCCAAACTTTATAAGTTGCAAAAGCATAGATTATCATGGCAGATTACGTCGACATAAGAAAATGGCTCGCAGTTGCGCTTATAGCAGGAATCTTCATTTTAGCATTCTTCATTTTAAAACCAATCATAATTCCAATAATTTTCGGATTATTATTCGCATATGTTTTCAGCCCAGTATATAAATTAATAAAAAGAAAAATAAAAGGCAAAAATATCTCAGCCCTAATTCTCCTCATAGGCCTAGCACTCATAGTCGCAGTACCAATAATTTACTTCGTTCCAATTATGATCAGACAATCTTCTGAACTGTACATACTTCTACGAAACTTTGACTTCGGACAAATTTTGAGCAACTTCATGCAAAACGACATAGCTTCAAGTCTATCTTCAAATATTAATAATATGATTTATAAAATATCCTCAACATTTCAAAATCAATTAATCAATCTTCCATCGTTCCTACTTCAGTTCGTGGTTTTTCTATTCACATTTTATTTTGCAGTAAGAGACGGTAATGAATTAAGAGACTATATATCAACACTGTCCCCATTTTCTGATTCAACAGAAAAAAAGTTTCTAAAAGAATTCAGAGGAATAACAAACGCAATTGTTTTTGGTCAGGTTCTCATAGGTGTCGTACAAGGTCTCGCTGTAGGTGTAGGTTTGTTTTTCCTTGGAATTCCGAACGTACTAATCTTAACATTTATAACAATGATAGTCTCAATGATTCCAGTACTGGGCTCATGGATAATCTGGCTACCAGTGGGACTATTCCTTCTGCTCACAGGACAAACATTCAACGGAATTTTCCTTCTACTATACGGAGCACTATTTGTCTCAACGATTGACAATTTAATCAGACCATACCTTCTATCCAAACAATCCAATCTTCCAGTAGCATTAAGCATAATCGGAACAATCGGAGGACTTTATTTCTTCGGGATTGCAGGTCTTGTTTTGGGACCACTTATCTTAGCATACATTTTAATAATAATAGAGTTTTACCAAAAAGGTAAACTAAAAGATTTATTCGGAAAATAGGGGTATAAAGTGAAACTAAAAATAAAAAATTTCAATTGGTTGGCAGGTCGCCCAGTAGTAATTATTAACGACAACGCCGCAAAAAAATTAAACGTTTTTGTAGACGATCGTGTAGCCATCTCCAACTCAAAAAAAGTATACGCGGTAGTAGATATATTCCCAAAATTAGTCAAAGACAACGAGATAGGATTATCTCAAGAATTAAGTAAAATTCTAAAATTAAAAAACAAATCAATCGTAGAAGTTAGCTCATCAGAATTGTCAGACGCATCATTCTTAATAAAGAAAAAGTTAAATGGTGAAAAATTAAATAAAAAAGAATTAACATATCTAATTTCAGAAATAGTCCACAATAATTTAACCGAGGCAGAAATAGCATTTTTCACAGCAGCAGAAAAGTTGAACGGAATGAACGACGACGAAGTAACTAACTTGACAAGGGCAATGGCAAAGACAGGAGCAAAATTAAAATTCAAAGGAAAATATATAGCAGACAAACATTGCATAGGAGGAATTGCCGGAAACCGAACAACCCCAATTGTAGTAGCAATCTGTGCGGTGGCAGGATTAACTCTACCCAAAACATCATCGCGAGCAATAACTTCAGCATCAGGAACAGCAGACGTGATAGAAACAATCTCAAATGTTGAAATATCATTAAAAGAAATTGTTCAAATAGTCAAAAAAACTGGAGCCTGTTTAGCATGGGGAGGTTCTCTTGGACTTGCTCCTTCAGACGATAAAATTATACAAGTCGAACGATTATTAAATCTAGATATCGAACCGCAACTCATCGCATCAATCCTATCCAAAAAAATAGCAGCAGGTTCAAAATATATCTTAATCGATATACCATACGGCAAAAGCTCAAAAGTAGAAACACTTCCCAAAGCAAAAAAACTCGGAACTAAGTTCAAAAAGATAGGAACCAAATTCAACTTAAAAATAAAAGTAGTTTACACAAAAGGCTCAGAACCAATCGGAAACGGATTTGGTCCAGTATTAGAAATGCTAGACGTTTTATCGGTTCTTAAAAATTCCCAAGAACTCCCAAAAGATTTAAAAGAAAAGTCAATTTTCTTATCGGCAGAACTTATGCAGTTATGTGGAATAAAAAATGCCAAAATTAAAGCAAGGGAAATTTTAGAATCCGGGAAAGCTTATGAAAAATTCAAAGAAATAATAAATGCACAAAACAAAAGTAAAGACTTTGACAAAAAAGTAAAAAAACTTTCATTAGCAAAAATAAAAAAAATAATAAGAAGCAAGAGCAACGGAAGAATAACACAAATAGATAACAATAAAATAAACTCACTCTGCAGAATTCTAGGAACACCAGAGACAATCTCGTCAGGAGTATATCTACACAAACACGTAGGCAAAGTCAAAAAGAGTGAGCCGATAATCACACTTTACACAGAGAGCAAATCAAAAATGAAAGACGCATTAAAATTCATAAAAGAAAACAAGCCAATAACTACAAAATAGAAGCCTTCAAAATCTTAATTTCTTCAACCGGTTTATCTCCAGCTCCCGTAGCAACATTAGCAATCTTATCAACAACATCCATTCCCTCAACAACTTCTCCAAAAACCGGATGCTTACTCGTCAAAGGCTGCTTATCATAATCTAAAAAACTATTATCAACTAAATTAATAAAGAACTGACTTGAGCCAGTATTTGGTCCCGCATTTGCCATCGACAAAGTCCCACGAACATTAGAATGCCCAGCCACAAATTCATCTTTTATTTTAGGAATCTTCGGGTCACCCATCCCCGTTCCAGTCGGGTCTCCTCCCTGAATCATAAAATCCTTAATAACTCGATGGAAGATTACACCATCATAAGTTCCAGCCTCAACCAATCCCTTAAAATTCCCAGCAGTCACCGGCATATCCCCATACAAATTAATAATGATATCTCCATGATTAGTCTCAAGCTTAACTTTTGTATCGCTATTTGCCATATCTTTAATTTTATCCACAACTTTCCCAGTAACATCCCACTGCGAAATTGTTATAATTCCTACTATCACAATGAATGTCACAATTAAAAGCATTGCGGTTTTAATTCCCAAAAATCCTTTCTTATCCATACAAACAAAAGACACAATCGATTTAAAACCTTTTCGTAAACTAAGCCGGAATAATATTATTTACCATCTTCATAACAAACCCAGTAAACAAAACAATCAAAACCACTATTATAAAAATTACGACACTTTTATTTTTCAAAATTTTCAAAGTCATAAAACACCCCCCTTAACTAAATTTAAAAACCTTATCCCCCCAATTCTGTTAAGCCTTCATCGCATAATGGTATTGCACTGGACTTGAAATCCAGACTCTTCGGAGTATCCAGGTTCGATTCCTGGTGAAGGCGTGCCCATATCGCATAATGGTATTGCACGCGGCTCGAACCCGCGGCCCTTCGGGGCATCCCCGTTCAATTCGGGGTATGGGCGTCTAATTCTTATCGCATAATGGTATTGCACTGGACTTGAAATCCAGGCCCTTCGGGGCTCCTCGGTTCGATTTGCCCTTTAGGGTACTTGCGAAGCGCCGGGTGTGGGCGTCTTCTTGATGATGCAGTAAATGACACAGTAAATGATGCAGTAAATGACACAGTAAATGATGCAGTAAATGATGCAGTAAACTATTCCTTCAAATACCAGTATCCTCTATTGTCTCCACGTACGGATCGGGGGTTCCCGTGGAAATCTACTTTGCCCTCTTCTCTAAGCTCTCTTAGCCACCTATTTATGGTAGGTTTTGAAACATCACCACCAAGGACTTCAAAAAATTCTTCCATATAGCCCTTTTAAATTCCAAATGTTCAGATTCTTTATTTGAATTAATAAGCTCCTCAAATTTATTTTTATCCATAATGTATCCAGTTATATGCCTTTTAAAAATTTATATATCCATTCAAGCATAATCAACAACACACACAAGTCTAAACAGACTTCCTCATTCAATTCAAAAGCCAAGCCACAACGACTCCACTTTCGATAAGAACAGCAAAGCCAACTAGACTTCACAATTCTAAAACAATTTAATTAAAAATTATTTATCCGAACAATGAAGCCAAACCTTCAGCCGC
>CAYYYV010000007.1:0-1683 GCA_964476225.1 Candidatus Woesearchaeota archaeon
AGGTTTTTCTTGGTTGAAACTTGGGAAGTCCAAAGATTGTTAGGATTTTTTTATTTCTTGTTTTAGTGGTCCGATTCGTGCGGCTGGGACGACTTCGATTTGTACTTCTTTGATGTTGATTGATTATTTGCGGGAGCATTTCGGGTATGCGAAGTATGATGCTACCGAGGACGAAGTTAAAAGATATGTTCAGGAGAATACGGACTATCATGAGAGGGTGACGAATTTGCAATATTTTCCTACCGAAGAAGAGATGACTTTTTTGGCTGAGAGGTTGCCTATTCAGATTGATGGGGACCCGACTGAAAAGTTTGAGGTTTCTAATTATAAGGATTTGCCGAGGGTTGAGACAAATAGAATTCGGGGTGGGATGTGTTTGACTTTTTCGGAGGGGTTGGCACAGAAGGCGGGGAAGGCTTTGGGGCGATTGAAGTCTTGTAAAAATAATGGGTTGGTTTGCACGGGTTTTGATTGGCTTGAGGATTATCTGGTTTTGCATAAGAAAAGAGAGGGTGGGGATAAGGAGGTTGTTGCGACTTATATTAAGGATTTGGTTGCGGGGCGTCCGGTTTATGGGCATCCTTCGAGGAGTGGGGGTTTTAGATTTAGATATGGGAAAAGTAGGACTTCGGGTTTTAGTGCGGTTTCGATTCATCCGGCTACGATGGGGGTTTCGAATGGGTTTTTGTCTAATGGGACTCAGTTGAAAATTGAGAAGCCGACTAAGGGTTGTATTATTACTTCGTGTGATTCTATTGATGGTCCGATTGTTCGGTTGAAAAATGGTTCTGTTAAAAAGTTGGATGATTATGAGGAGGCTAAGAATTTGTATGGGGATATTGACGAGATTATTTATTTGGGAGATATTTTGTTTCCGCTTGGGGATGTGATTGATAGAAATGCGGATTTGGTTAAACCGGGTTATGTTGAGGAACAATGGATGGCTCATCGACAAAGTCGATGGAAGGGCTCATCGACAAAGTCGATGGAAGGGCTCATCGACAAAGTCGATGGAAGGGCTCATGCTTCGCATGGAGGGGTTGAATTAAATGAAGCTATGGAGATTAGTCGGACAGAAGGGGTGCCGTTGTATCCGAAGTTTATTTTTTATTGGACGCAGATTTCTAACGAGGATTTTATTGAGTTGATTAGGTGGTTGGATGGTTCGGTTTGGCGTGGTGGGAAGTTAGTTTTGCCGTGGGAAAAATCTGTTCGTGAGAAATTTTCTAAAGGGAAAAGGGCGCTTGAGATTTTGGGGGTAGAGCATGATGTGGTTTTGGATAATATTGTTGTTGATTCTGATGCTCGAGCTTTGTTGATTAATCTTGGGAAAAATGAAATGTATAATGGCGAGGTTTTAAAATTGAAAACAGATGAGACGGATGAGAGGAGTGTTTTGGAAATTGTTAATTCGATGTGTGGGTTTGAAATTAAGGATAAGGCGGGGAGTTTTATTGGGGCGCGGATGGGTCGGCCAGAGAAGGCGAAATTGAGAGCGTTGACTGGGAGTCCTAATATGTTATTTCCGGTTGGTGATGAAGGGGGGAGGTTGAGAAGTGTGCAGGAGGCGGTTGTCGGTGGTTTTGTTAAGGCGGATGCGTCGGTGTATAAATGTGAATGTGGGAATGAAACGATTTATACACCGACGCATCCGCCTTAACAAAACCACCGACAACCGCCTCC
>CAYYYV010000007.1:1693-5804 GCA_964476225.1 Candidatus Woesearchaeota archaeon
GGAAAGTTGGCCAAGAGAGGATTTTATTGTCGTGAATGCCGAGAGGTTAAATCGGAATGTTGTAAGTTGCATGAGAGTTGTTTTGATTATTATAATAGGAAAATTGATGTGAAGAAATATTTTAATAGTGCGGTTAAAAATTTGGGGTATGAAAATTTTGAGGTGCCGCCGTTGATTAAGGGAATTCGTCGTATGAATAGCGATGGGCGAGAGGTTGAGAATTTGGCGAAAGGGATTTTGAGGGCTAAGTTTAATTTGTCTGTGAATAAGGATGGGACGATTCGTTATGATGCTACTGAGATTCCGTTGACGCATTTTAAGCCGAAGGAAATTAGGACGAGTGTTTCTCGGCTTAGGGAATTGGGATACGAAAAGGATATTGGGGGAAAAGATTTGGTTGATGATAATCAGATTTTGGAATTGAGACCACATGATGTTGTTTTGCCGAGTTGTCCGGTTGGTAATGATGAAAAGGCGGATGAGGTTTTTTTTAATATTGCTAATTTTATTGATGAGGAGTTGGAGAGGTTTTATGGATTGCCTCGGCATTATAATTTGAGGTCGAAAGAAGATTTGGTTGGGCAATTGGTTGTTTGTATGGCGCCGCATAATTGTGCGGGGGTTGTTGGGCGTATTATTGGGTGGACTTCGATGCAGGGATTGGTTGCTTCTCCGTATATGCATGCGGCTATGAGACGTGATTGTGATGGGGACGAGGCGGCGGTTATGATGTTGATGGACGTGTTGGTAAATTTTTCTCGGAAGTTTTTGCCGGGGCATCGTGGGGGTTCGCAGGATGCTCCGTTGGTTTTGAATGCTAGGATTAGAGCGGGGGAGGTTGATGACCAGATTTTGTTTTTAGATACTAGTGATAAATATTCTTTGGATTTGTATAAGGCTGCTGAGTTGGGGAAGCATTCGAGTGAAGTCCTGCGAGGACTTCAGTCGGGAGTCGGGAGTCGGGAGTCGGGAGTCGAATTAGTTGGAGATAGATTAAAAAAGGGGGGGGATGAGCCGTTTGTTGGTGCTGGGTTTACGCATGATACGAGTGATATAAATTTGGGGGTTGTTAATGGGGCGTATAAGATTTTGCCAACTATGAAGGAAAAGGTTGCGGCGCAGATGGAGTTGGTTGGGAAGATTCGGGCGGTTGATGAGGATGATGTTGCGCGGCTTGTTTTGGAGAGGCATTTTATTCGGGATATTCGTGGGAATTTGAGGAAGTTTGCTCGGCAAGGTTTTAGGTGTAGTAAGTGTAATGAGAAGTTTAGGCGGCCGCCGTTGAAAGGGAGTTGTACGAAGTGTGATGGGAAGATTATTTTTACGATTAGTGAGGGGTCGATTAAGAAATATTTGGAGCCGGCGATGGAGTTGATGAGGAATTATAATATTTCGAGTTATACGAAAGAGGGGATGGAGTTGACGCAGGAATATATTGAGGGGATTTTTGGGAAGGGGGAGGAACAAACTACTCTTTGAGTAGTTTGTGAGGGTAGGTTTTGCCGAGGGTAGCTTCCGCGATGGTAGTCGCTTTAGCGACGAGGGTAGGCATCGTGGATGCCGGGGCTTGTTTGGCTAAGAGAGCCAAGGGAGTGGGTAGATGGTTTTGTAATTTTGTTTCTGTGCTATATTCCATAATAAGTCATAGCGTCTTCGACGCCATGCCTTCTCATGGAAACTTGAAAAATGATTATTTGTTTGAGAGATGTTGTGACTCTGTAGAGTATATAAATTTTTTTAAAGTGAGTTTGGGTTTTTAGGAGATGGGTTTTACACATTTACATTTGCATACGGAGTATTCGCTTTTGGATGGGGCGACGAAGATTTCGGAGTTGTTTGATAGGGTGAAGGAGATGGGTCAGGATGCTGTTGCGATTACGGATCATGGGAATATGGGGGCGGTGATTAAGAAATATGAGTTGGCGAAGAAGGCGGGTGTGAAGTTGATTATGGGGTTTGAGCCGTATATCGCTAAGGATTTGAAAAGTAGAGATAAAGACGAGAAGCGTTTTCATTTGATTTTGTTGGCGAAGGATTTGGAAGGGTATCAGAATTTGGTGAGGTTGGTTTCTATCGCTAATAATGAGGGTTTTTATTATAGGCCGAGAATTGATAAGGAGATTTTGCGGAAGTATTCGAAGGGGTTAATTTGTATGACGGCTTGTATTGCGAATGATATTGCGCAGGCGGTTATAAATGGTGATGAAGATAATGCTCGGAAATTAATTGGGGAGTATGTTGATATTTTTGGGAAGGAGGATTTTTATTTAGAGGTTCAGAAACATGGGATTCCCGAAGAGGAAAAGGTTGCGGAATTTTATAAGAGGGTTGCGCCGGAGTTTGGTTTGAAAATTGTTGCGACTTGTGATTCTCATTTTTTGAAGAAAGAGGATGCTTATTCGCATGAGGTTTTGTTGGCGATTCAGACTAATGGAGATATGAATCAGGAGAAGCGGTTTAAATTTGATGGGAGTGGTTATTGGGTTAAGAACGAGGAGGAGATGAGGAAAACTTTTCCGGATAATCCTGAGTTTGTTGATTTGTCGACGGAGATTGCCGATAGATGTAATGTTGAGTTGGATATGGGCGAGCCGATTTTTCCGCATTTTGATTCTCCCGAAGGAATGACTCATAAAGAGTATTTGTATAATTGGTGTAAAGGGGGGATTGATAAGATTTATAGAGGGAAGGAAAATTATGCTGAGGCGATTGAGAGGATGGAATTTGAGTTGGGGGTTATTGGTAAGATGGGCTTTGAGGCTTATTTTTTGATTGTTGCGGATTTTGTTAGGGAGGCGAAGAAATTTTGTCAGGTCGGTCCGGGTCGTGGAAGTGGTGCGGGTTCGATTGTTGCTTATTCTTTAGGAATTACTCAACTTGACCCTTTGGAATTAGGGCTTTTGTTTGAGAGGTTTTTAAATCCGGATAGAATTTCGTTGCCGGATTTTGATATTGATTTTGGGGATAAGGATGTTGTTTTGAAATATGTTCGGGAGAAGTATGGTGAGGATAAAATTGCGATGATTGGGACTTATGGGACGATGTCGGCGAAGTCGGTTTTGAAAGATGTTATGCGGGTTTTTAGGGTTTCGTTTGGGGATGCTAATGCGATTACTAAGTTGGTTAATGAGAAAACTATACAGGGGAGTTTGGATGACGAGAAGGACGGGAGGTTGACTGCTGAGGCTGAGCAGCTTCGGGAATTTAAGAGGAGGCATGAGAAAATTTTTGAGATTGCGCAGAGGCTTGAGGGGTGTGTTCGTCATAAGGGGGTTCATGCTTGTGGGGTTGTTTGGGGAAAGGAGGCTATTAATGAATATATACCTACTTATGCTAAGAATGGTGATGTGATTACGCAGGTCGAGGGGCCGGATATTGAGACTTATGGTTTGGTGAAGTTTGATTTTTTGGGGCTTGAGACTTTGAATGTTATTAAGAAGGTTTTGGACGTGATTGGTAAGGATAGTGAGTGGCTTGAGAATATTCCGATGGACGATGATTCTGTTTATGAGATGTGTCGCGAGGGGAAGACGGTTGGGGTTTTTCAGATAGAGAGTGAGGGAATGAGGAAGACCTTGAAGAGTGTGCAGCCGACTTGTTTTGATGATATTATTGCTATTGTTGCACTTTATCGTCCGGGTCCGATGCAATATTTGGAGACTTATGGGAATCGGAAGCATGGGAAGGATGAGGCGACTTATCCGCATCCGAACGCTGAGAATATTTTGGCGCCGACTTATGGGATTATGGTTTATCAGGAACAGGTTATGCAGTTGTCTAGAGCTTTGGCGAATTTTAGTGCGGGAGATTCTGATGTTTTGAGGAAAGCGATAGGGAAAAAGAAAATTGATTTGATGAATAAAATGGAGGTTCAGTTTAAGGAAGGGTGCGTTAATCATTCTGGGATGGACGAGAAGAAGGTGGGGAAGTTGTGGGATGATATTGTTAAGTTTGCGGCGTATTCTTTTAATAAGTCTCATGCGGCGGCCTATGCTTTGATTTCTTATAGGACTGCTTATTTGAAGAAATATTATCCGGTTGAATTTTATGCTGCTACGATTTCATCTTCGGTTCGGGACCCGGATAAGATGGCGTTTTATTTGGAGTCGGC
>CAYYYV010000007.1:5904-13816 GCA_964476225.1 Candidatus Woesearchaeota archaeon
AATGTTGGGGGTGAGGCGATGGCGAAGATTATAGGGGAGAGACCGTATAGAAGTTATCAGGATTTTGTTAATAAAGTTGATTTGTCGAAGGTGAATAAACGGGTTTGCCATAGTTTGATTTCGGTTGGGTGTTTTGATGAGTTGGGAATTAATCGGGCGAGTTTGTTGGAGGTTTATGAGAAGGTGACTCCTTCTAGTAATTCTATGGAGAGGCAGAAGACTTTGTTTGGTGGGGGTTTTGCCGATGTTGTTGAGTATCCGGATTTGCCTTCGATGAAATTGAAGGATAAGTTGGATTTGGAGGCGGAGCTTTTGGGGGTTTGTGTTTCGGGGCATGCTGTTGATGCTTTTGCTGAGTCTAAGAATGGAGAGTTTGTTTCTTTTGATAATTTGAAGGATGATGTTGAGGCGGAGGTTTTTGGTTTGGTTAAAAGGTTTACGAAGATTGTGACGAAGAATGGGGACGATATGGCGTTTATGGATATTAGTAATAAGTCTGGGGATTTGAAGGTGACGGTTTTCCCTAAGGATTTTGGGGAGTGTTTTGGGGAGTCTTTGCTTAAGGAGGGAGATGGGGTTAAAATTAGTGGGAAGTTTAAAGAGAGTGAGGAATTTGGGGATGCTTTTATTGCTAGGAGTCTTTTGGTTTGTAGGCCGGTTGGGGAGTGATTAGCAACTCGGATTACTCGGATTTTTTGGATTACTCGGTACACTCACTTATTAATTATTAATTTGGTTGGGGCATGCTAATTTTTAGCAACTCGGATTACTCGGATTTTTTGGATTACTCGGATTTGTACGGATGAACGCGGATTTGGTTTTGGGACGTAAGATTAGAGATGATTAAGTTTGATAGCCGTGCCGTAAGTAACATTAAAAATATTTCAAATGGCACAGCCTTTTTATTTTAGTTTGACGGCTGTGCCGTAAGCTAACATTTCGGCAGCACCTGTCATTATCATAGACGTGGTGTATCTGATTCCTATGATTGCGTCTGCTTTGAGTTCGATTGCTTGATTTACCATTCGGTTGAATGCTTCTTCTCGTGCTTGGGTTGTCATTTGGGTGTAGGATTTTATTTCACCGCCTACGAGGTTTTTGAATCCGGCGAGGACGTCTCTCCCGACGTTTCTTGCTCGGATTGTGTTTCCTTTTACGACGCCCAGTATTGTTACAACTTTCTTTCCCGGGATTTCCGTTGTTGTGGTTGTGATTATTTCTTTAGTCATTTTTTATCCCTCCTTTTTTCTACTTTATCTTCTTCTTTATGAAAGAACATTAGCGCGATTCCTATTATAATTGGGACCAGTGCGGGGAGCCATTCTCCTGTTTTGTAAAAAACTGCGATTCCTATAATAATTCCTGCTATTCCTAAGAAGATTGATTCTTTTGTCATGAGTTTATTTGTTGTTTGAGTTTATAAATTTTAGTATGGCAGATAGAATATTATTGTGGGGATTAGTATGGCGCCCATGAGGAAACTTCGGCGGGTTTGGAATTCGATGGCGGTTAGTCCGAGGAGGGTTGCGACTGTTAGAATTATTAATCCTAAGATTCCTGAGAAGTAGGTTATGATGATTATTAGGAAGATTAAGATGGTTGTGGATATTGTTGTGTAGGGGATTTTGTGAATGTGTTTTGAAATGGTTCTTGAGATTATGAGAGTGAGTGGGGTTGCGATTATTGCGGACAGGAAAACTGTTAATAGAATTATCCAGAGGTGTGTCATTGAGAGTTGGGTTATTTGTGATATTGCGAATGCGGCGCCGGTTCTTGATTTTTGAAAGAGAAATAGTGTGGTGAATGAGATTGCCATGACGAGGGTGTTTATTGAGCCGAGTAGAATTAGGAATTGTTCGCGGCTTAGTTTGCCTGTGATTTCGGAGCCGATGATTGCGGCTTGGCTTGAACCGAGTCCGGGGAAGAATGAGCAGATTGGTGAGACGAGGATTGTTGCTATGGTTGGTCTGATGAGTTCTCTTTTGTTTATGTTGAGTTTTTCGATTGTTTGTTCTGGGATGATTGTTTTGGATTTGATTGAGTGGATTATTGTTGAGGTTCCGAAGAGGCCGGTTAGGAGTGGGAGGAGAGGTTGTTTGATGTCGAGGTTTAATGTTGCGAGACCGAGGAATCCGGCGAGTCCGAAGATGAGGATTGCTTTTGTTTTTGCTTGTTTTTCGCTGTAGACTAGGAAGACGCTTGCCCAGATTAGGATGAATGCCATCATTCGTTGGAGGAAGGGGAATATTTTTGGCATGATGATGAAGAATATGGGAATTATTATGATGAGGGAAAATATTGCGATTGTTGAGCCGAGGAGGGTTAGTTTTACTGCATGGTGGCCCTTGCCTTTGATAAGTAGTTCGTGTCCGGGCAAAATTCCTAATCCGGTATCTTCGTCGGGGGCTCCGAGAAAAATTGATGGAATGAAGTTTAGGAAGGTGTGGGTGATTGCCATTGCGGTTATGAAGACGAGTAGAATTGTGATTGGTAGGTTTGATATGATGGCCAATGATAAGAGAAAGATGACTACGAGATTTATGTGGATTCCGGGGATTAAGCCGGTGAAGGTTCCGGCGAGGATGCCGAGGAGGAGGGCTGCTATAAATTCAAACATTGTATATTTTGTTTATTATTATTTGGGATTGGTTTTTGTAGATGTCTTGTCTCCCTTGAAATTTTATGATGTTTCCTTTTTTGAGGTCTATGAAAGATGTATCGAAGATGATTAATTCTGTTGAGCTGTTTTCGAGTTCTATTATTATTTTGTTGTTTGACGATTGGATTGATTCTATTTTTCCTTCGTAAGTGGGGGGTGTTGTTTGAGAAAGGAAGATTAAGAGTAGGATGCCGAAGAGGGATAGGATGAAAAATATTTTTTCTAATTTCATTGCCTAAGACACCTAGGGGTTTCTTCTGGCTTCAACTTCCCTTGATTTAGTCCGCTACGCTTGGTATTCATTTTGTTTGGAATTCTATAACATCTTTATCTTTGAGGATGTGTTCTAATCCTATTACTTGTCCGCCGAATTTTGAAGAGGGTCCCCATACTTTTGCTCTTTTTATTTTTGTCGACATTCCTTTTAGGATTTTTTCCGTGGCTTCTTTAAAGGTGGAGTTTTTTTTGATTATCATTGGTTCTTTGCTCGGTTCTTTTCTGGGTTCTTTGGTATATATTCTAATTATTGGAAACGTTTTGAAAATTTTCTTTTTTAGTTTTTCGAGTTCTGGTTTCATGGGATTTTGGCAATCGATGATCATATAATCATATTTCTTAAATTTAGATTTCAGGGTTGCTTCTGTTTTTCTTTTGTCGTAGTCTTCTATTTTGTTTATTATCAGAATTATTTTTGCTGGAGTTCTGTAGAGAAATTTTTCTGCCATTTTTATTTGTTCTAAATTATCGATTACGAATAGAAGCGTGTCTGTTGAGTTGACTAGGGATTTGTCGTGGTTTGGGAAGGAAGATGTATCTACTATTTGAATTGGCGCGTCTTCGAAATAAAATGTTCCGAGTTGTGGTTTGAATGTTGTAAATTGGTGTGGGGAAATTTTTGTGTCTAATTTTGTTAATGTTTTGAATAATGTTGATTTCCCAGAGTTTGTGAATCCGGTTAGGACTACTTGTATGTCTGCTTTTTTTATTCCGGCTTGTCCGCCTTTGCCAGATTTTTTTTGTTTTGCGACGTTTGCCTTTAATTTTTTGTAACGATTGGTTAAATTTTTTCTCATGTTCTCGGAAGATTTGTGTTTTGGGACTTCTTTCATCATTATCTCTAAGCATGCGATTCGTTCTTCGTCGGTTGTTGCTTTGTGATATTCTTCTTCTGCCTTTTGATAGAAGGGTGATTGGTTTGTCGACGCCATGGTTTATTTTAGATAATTTATTATAAAAATGTTTAGATTGTTATACATTATTAAGTATAACAATATTTTTATATGTCTTTATTGGTGTTTATTCATGGGTCTTAAAAGTCTTGTCGGAGTATTGATTTTTAGTTTTGTTACTTTGAGCGGATGCAATGAATTTGAAGGAGTTGTGATAAATAAAACTTATGAACCCGCAAGACTTTGGACTGAGACAAAGCCCATAATTGTTAGTGATGGACGGAGATATGCAACTGGGACTGGAAGTATTCATTATTTTGATGACCAAGATTGGGTTCTTAATATTGATTGTGCGGGCGTGGTAAAGGAGTTATATGTTTCTAGGTCTACTTTAAAGGGTGTTTGCGTAGGGGATATGTATAAAAAGAGACATGGGGACAATGAGGAGGACCATCCTACTGGGCAATTTTTAAAACCTGGACAAACATTATCTATAACTGGAGATAGGATAAATATAAGACGATGAAAGAAACATTGTGTTCTTTGGCTATTTTTGGGGTTTTGTTGTTGGGAGGGTGTAATAAACAGATAAATTCTTGGAAAGAAGGAGAAATTGTTGGAAGGGGTTCTTCTCCTGCTGAAAGTGGGGTTCGACATATTCCATTTGTTCTTCCTTTCCCAAGGGGTTTTGTAGCGGGTGTTGTAAGAACTCCTTATTATGTTCCAGAAAAATATTGGATTGAAGTGAGCAATAATACAAAGACAAAATTTACAAGTAGTACTTTTTATGTTCCAAGAGAAATTTACGAGGCGTCTGAAAAATCAGGCACATGGTTTGTTCCTTGTAGCTCTTCGGAATATGGCAGGATTGTTAATTCTGTTGAAAAATAGGTTTTATAAAAGTTTATTTAGTCTAAGGTTGGTTGTTTTTTATGAAGTTGGCGGTTTTGTTTAGTGGGGGGAAGGATTCGGTTTATGTGGCGTATTTAGCGAAGCGGGCGGGACATGAGTTGGCTTGCGCGATTGTGATTAAGTCTGAGAATCCGGATAGTTATATGTTTCATACGCCGTCGATTGAGAAGGCTGAGAAGCAGGTTGAGGTTATGGGGGTTCCGCTTTTGGTCCATTCTACTAAGGGGGATAAGGAAGAAGAGTTGAAGGATTTGAAAGATGCGATTGTGATTGCTAAGGAGAAATATGGTGTTGAGGGGGTTGTTACTGGGGCGATTCATTCTGAATATCAGGCTTCGAGGATTGGGAAAATTTGTGATGAGCTTGAGCTTGAAAGTGTTAATCCGCTTTGGCATAAGGAAGAGATTGGGTATTTGAATGAGTTAATTGAGAATGGTTTTGATGTTGTTGTTACGGCGGTTGCTGCGTATCCTTTGGATGGTTCTTGGCTTGGTAGGAAGATTGATGAGAGTTTTGTCGAGGAGGTTGCTGAGCTTAAAAAGAAATATAAGATTCATCCTGCGGGTGAGGGTGGGGAGTTTGAGACGTTTGTTTTGAATTGTCCCTTGTTTTCTCGGGGATTGAAAATTAAATCTTTTGAGGATTCTTCTTCGGGTGAATATTCTTGGAGGCGTGAGATAGAGGTAGAATAGGCTGTCTTCTTTTTCCATAAGAAATCACGTCGTCTTCGACGCCGCATTTCTCATGGATGTGTAAATTTATTAAGTGTTTTTGTCTTAGCTTTTTATGAATAAGGAATTGATTGAAGAGATAAAAAAGAAAAGGGAGTTTTCTGAATTGCCGGATTCGATTGTTGATAGGGCGGCTGAAATTGCAAAAGGAAATGTTAAAGAATCAAGGGCGTTGCTTAGAAAATATTTTGGGGTTTTTTTGACGAATAAGGTTTTGAAGGGAAAGGGGGATTTGTTGGAGGCGCATATGTCTTCGAAGAAAAGGGATTACTCATATTTTTATAAGGAAATTTTTGAAGGGGTTAGGGATGTTGGGTCGGTTATTGATTTGGGCGCTGGAGTTAATGGTTTTAGTTATCCTTATTTAAAAAATGTTGTTGGTTCTGTGAAGTATGTTGCGGTTGAGGCTGCGGGGCAATTGGTTGAGCGTATGAATGATTATTTTGAAAAGGAAGGATTTAACGCCGAGGCTGTTTGTTTGGATTTGTTTGATGTTGATAAAATTAAGAAGATGTTAAGATGTCAAATAAAAGATAGAGTTGTTTTTTTGTTTCAGGTTATTGACGCTCTTGAAAATTTGGAAAGGGATTTTTCTAAGAAGTTTATTTTGGAGATTTCTAAGGAATGTGAATGGATGGTGTTAAGTTTGCCTACGGAGAGTTTGGGTGGTAGAAAGAAGTTTGCGGTTAGGAGAAAATGGATGATTGATTTTTTAGAAGAGAATTTTGTAATTGATAAAGATTTCACTTCCAATGGGGAGCGGATTCTCCGCTTTTGTAAAAAGTAACATTAGAAATGTTTCATGTTTTCATTTATTCGAATAAATGAAATAAATAATGTTAAAAAATAAAAAAATAAATTTTTGTGTTTATTTCTGAGTTGCAGCTATAATTGCTTTGATTGATACTACTAATGCTGCTGCAGCTACGAATGCAGTGAAGTTGCTTAGAATTGCTTCTAAGTATGTTACTGCTGTTGCAAGTTGTCCGATAGCTAATGCTCCCAAACTTCCTACAAAAAGTAAAGCGATTACGGCGACTAGAAATTCGGTTGTATTCTTTTTATCAATATTCAAGAAACCTACGATTAAACCTAAAATGAATAGGATTAATAAAACTGTGGTTGCTGGAATGGCTGTGATAAATGCTGCTAAGACGGCTACGACTAGACCAACAATGAATGACCATTTTCCGATAATATCTAATTCCATATTATACCTCTTTTTAGTTGTAAATATGAGGAGAAAGTTATTTAAGTAGGTTGCGTTTTCGAGATATATGAAATTTAGCAAGAAAGTTTTAGCGAATGGGCTTACTGTTTTGTTTGAGAAGCGCGATGTGCCCGTGACTACTGTTATGTTGGCTGCGAAATATGGGGCGGCTTATGAGACTGAGGATGAAAAGGGGATGGCACATTTTATGGAGCATCTTTGTTTTAAGGGGACAGAGAAGAGGAGTGTTAAACAGATTGCCGAGGAGGTTGAAAGGGTTGGCGGGGATTTGAATGCCTTTACTCATGAGGAGATAACGGCTTATCATGTAAGATTGCCTTCGGAACATTTGGGTGTTGCGATGGATGTTATTTTTGATGTTTTTTTTAATGCGAGTTTTCCGGAGGAGGAAGTTGCTAAGGAGGCGAATGTTATTTGTGAAGAGATTAAAATGTATCGGGATAATCCGAGAATGCATGCGGTAGAAATGATTAAGAAAAATTTGTATGAGTCTCCTTTTGGTGATTTTATTGGGGGTTCTCAAGCGGGAGTTAAGAAAATGACGAGGGAAAAATTGTTTGCTAAGCATCGTGAAATGTATGTGCCGAGCAATTCGGTTCTTTGTGTTGTTGGGAATAATGATTTTGATGAGGTTGTGCGAATTGCCGAGCAATTCGAGTTCGGAGTTCGGAGTTCGGAGTTCGGAGTTGTAGAGGTTCCCGAAATTAAGAAGAAGATTGTTAAGAATAGTGAGAAAAGGGCGGGGGTCGAGCAGACGAATTTGGTTCTTGGTTTTCATTTTCCTTATGCTGGAGAAGATGGGCGATATGTTGCCGAGTTGTTTTCTACAATTTTGGGAGAGGGGATGAGCTCTAAGTTATTTACGGAAGTTAGGGAGAAGAGGGGTTTGGTTTATAGTGTTAAGACGGATTTGGATTTGGGGAAAAATTATGGTTATATGATTATTTGGGCTGGAACCGACGAGGGAAAAAGGCAAGAGGTTATTGATATTTGTTTGGAGGAATTTAAGAAGATGGGGAAAATTTCTGAAAAGGAATTGGCGGAGGCGAAGATTCAGGTTGTTGGGAGTCGTCGTGTTGAGATGGAGGGGTCGAATGAGACAGCAGTTAATTTGATTATGGAAGAAATTTCTGGGGATGCTGAGGATTATTATGATTATGAGAAGAAGGTTGGGGCGGTTAGTTTAAAGGAGATTAGGAAATTGGCGAAG
>CAYYYV010000008.1:0-9713 GCA_964476225.1 Candidatus Woesearchaeota archaeon
GCGGTCGCGAAGTCCCAAACCTCGAATCATACCAGGCTAGACCATGGCCCCATGAATTTGAGGAGTTTTAGTGATTAATAAAGTTATTCTTTCTTTTCTTCTGCTGAAGTTGCTTCTTCTGGAGTTGCTTCTGTTTTTGTTCCAGTTGCGGCTTCTGCCTTAGCTTCTTCTGCGGCTGCGGCTTCTTCCTCTTCTGCTTTCTTAATAGCTTCTTGTTCTTCCTCAACTGTCTTAAAGTGAGCATCTAATTCTTTTCTCTTTTCTGGATCAACGTCAGTTTTTTGGGCTTCAATTTCTTCTTTGTATTTTCCTTCTGCAATCTCTTCTAAAATTTCTTTTGGTTCTTTATTTTCTATTAAAACTCCCAAAGCTTGACATGTTCCGATTACAGATTTTACGGTAGATATAAATTCATTTGAAAGCATATGGGTGTGCTTTGCTTTTGATACCGAAATTACTTGTTCTATTGCAAAATTTCCCACTCTTTGTTTTAATCGTGCTCCGGATGCTTTTTCTATTTTTAATTCTTTTTTGATTAATTCGGATGTTGGGGGAGATAAAACTTTGATAGATACTTCCTTTGTTTCTGGGTTCACTGTTAGATGAACTGGACCGGTACGCCTTTGAACTCGGAAGTTGCTTCGTTCACGTCGCTGATTACTTGACCCATGTTTATTCCCATTGGTCCTAACTGTTGTGCAACCGCTGGACCTGGACTCATTTTTCCGCCTTCAACCATTAATTTTATTAGTGCCATTGTAATTTTTTGAAAGATTAGTTTTTAACCCTTTAGGTAGATCTGGTGATCTGAACTATTCTTCGTCTTCGAGTTCCTCCCTTCTGATTACTCTGATGTTATCTAGCTTTACTGTAACTGGAATTGGGACTGCTGCTCCCAATAGAGAAACTACACATTCGTTTTTTGCTTTATCAACTCTAACAACTTTTGCTTTTTCGTTTTTGAAGGGCTCTGAAATAATTTCGATGATATCATTCTTTTCAATCTTAACATCTGCTGCTACTGGTTCGAGCATTTGTTTTACTTTGTCGTAAGTTACTGTTTCTCCAATGATTCCTTTAACATAAGGTAAATTAAAAACTGCGTCTTCTGCGTGCTTGTGGTCTGGAGATTCTAAAAATATGTAGCCTCGTAATCCGTGGGGTCGTGCGATTGCGTAAATGTCAATTTTCTTTTTCTTAACTTTATCGGCAATCATTTCCAACGCCTTGTCTTCTTTGTTTGTTGTAACCTTTACAATATAAATCTGAGATTCGTGTTCTCTTGGAACTTGCTCTACTTTTGCTTCTTCTTCTATTTCTTTCTCTTCTTCTTTCAATTCTTCTGCTGGTTCTGTATTAACTTCTTCTTCTGGTACTAAAGAAGGTTTGCTTGACCCCTTTATTTTTGGCGCAAATTCTTCAGCAGCGTTGCTGTCGTCATCTTCTTTAAGGTAGTCAAATTCGTCATCATATCCAATTGCCATGTTAATTTTGGAGTCTTGCTCCAGCCAGTTCAAAGATGTCTAAGAACTAGATAATATAATTAGAAAATATCGGTTTTTAAATATTTTGGTAGTTGAGATTATTAAAAACCGGGGGTTTTACCCAGTAGGTGCTCTGGTGAGCTAAATATTTTGGTGTTAAATAATTAATTTCATTAATACTGAAATTGCAAAACCGAGTGCGCCTATGATTAGAAGGCCTATTGCTGTAACTTTTGAGATTGTTTTAAATTCTGACATACTTGGTTTTTTTAGAAGTCTCCATACTCGAAGATATTTGTGATATTTTGAAATTATTTTTCTTGTTATCTTTCCCATAGTAAAATTATGCTTGATGGGTTTTTAAGATTGGTGGTTATCTGATATATTCCATAAATACTTTTCCATTATCAGATATATATTTTATATTTCCATTAGGAAACCTCAAGCAAAGTCCTTCTCTTTTATCTTGGACCAATCGCCCACTTCTATAAGTAATTCCTTCGGGAGTTTCTCGTGCTCTTCTTGTTGCACGTTGACTTACCCTCTTCCCTTGCAATACTTCTATTAAATTTTTTAATCCCATTTTATTCGTCAAAGAATTCTATTCCGAGTTCTCCTTCCATATCTTTTCTTCGAGCTTCTTCGATTGGGAGTCGCTCTCCTGAAATTTGTGGAGATTTTACGCCTGTGATTATTAACATAACTTTTAGGGATTTTTCCATGTCTTTTGAGATTTGTGCTCCTGAAATTAGTTTTGCGTCTGGAGATAATTGTTCGCCTATTTTCTGTATGATTTGTTTGTATTCGTCTAGTGCTAGGTCGGTTCCGCCGATTACATTGACTAATGCTCCCTGTGCGTTTTTGATGTCGACGTCTAGTAGGGGGTTGTTCAATGCTTTGTCTACGGCTTCTAGTGCTCGGTCATTTGAGTCGGATTCTCCCATGCCTATTAAGGATACTCCTCCGTTTGCCATGACTGCCTTGATATCTGCGAAATCTAAATTTACTAGTCCTGATGATGTTACTAGTTCTGTAATTCCCTTTACTGCGTTTGTCAAAATTTCGTCTGCGACCTTGAACGCTGTTGGTAGTGGGAGGTCGGGTGCGAGATCTAGGAGTTTGTCGTTGGGAATTACGATTAATGTGTCGACGATTCCTTCCATTCTTTCTAGTCCTTCCATTGCGTTTTCGATTCGCTTTGCGCCTTCTACTGTGAATGGTAATGTTACGACTCCGATTACTAGCGCTCCTTGTTTTTTTGCTATTTCAGCTACGACTGGCGCTGCTCCGGTTCCGGTTCCACCGCCAAGTCCACATGTTACGAAAACCAAATCAGAGTTTGCTAATTTCTTTTTTATGTCTTGTTGTTGTTCTTTTGCTGCTTCTGCCCCGACTCTTGGGTTTGAGCCTGCGCCTAGCCCTTTTGATATTTCTCTGCCGATTAGAATTTTGTGGTCGGCGTTTGTGTAAAGTAGGTCTTGTGCATCGGTGTTTATTGCTATTATTTCTCCTCCTTTAATTCCGACTTCTCGCATTCGTGATGTTGTATTTCCGCCTGCGCCTCCTACTCCAATAACTTTGATTCGTGCGGCTTGTTTCTTTAGAATTTCTTCCAATTCTCTATCTATTTCAGAATGTGGATTGCGTTGCGGGATGGATTGTGATTGCATCTCTGAGATATCCTCTTTTAATATGTCTTCCATGGTTGAATTTAGAAATTTGGGTTTATAATAATTATTGTAGTTCAGTTGGTGATTAGATTATACTTAATTTTTCGAACCAGTATTTCCAGACAGGTTCTAATTTATCTTCGTCGGTGAGTTTTTTTATGTTTTCTATGGAAAACCATCTCGACCTTTTTATTTCATCTGGCTTTGGATACGCTTCTCCTCTAATTTCTGCTGTAAATAGATGCCAGTAATGACAATTAACTCCTCTGCTACATGTATTCCACGGAATTTCTTCTTCGGCTAAATGCTCTAATTGTAAGATTTGAAAACCCCTCCCTGATTCTTCTATTATTTCTCTTTTGGCCGCGGCCTCTGGACTTAAATCATCTTCGTCTATGTGCCCTGCGATTCCTGCCCAGCCAAAGGGCTCCTTTTTTCTATCAATTAAAAAATATTCTTTGCTTGATGTATCGGGATTAATTCTAGATATTATTGCTCCGACTGAATAATGCATTGGTTTGCCTTCTTTTGATGTTCCTATCTTCGGTGTTCCCATAACAATTAGGAACATTTTTGAAGTATTTAAAAATTATGGGGTTAGATAAGGGTTAGATAAGTATTATTCTTTCTTTTCTTTCTTTTTTTCTTTGGCTTTGATTATCTCGCTTTCTATTTTGAGATCTAGTATTTCTTCGAATTTCGGGGCGAACATTTTTACGAATGGTTCGAACTGTTTTTCTATTTTGAAGATTACTGTTTTATCTTTTATTTCGAATTCGAATGTTTTTCGGAATAGGAAGTCTTGGAGTGCGTTGATTTTTTCTTTTTGGTCTGTTACTATTTTGTTTATCTTATATGTATAGGTGACTGGTTTTCCTGCTAGGGGATTGTTGAAATCGACTAATGTTCGGCCTCGGTCGGATGATAGGATTTTTACAAGTTGGCCGTCTAAAGCTAACTTCATTCCTCTTTCTGGATTTATTTTTTGTTCATGGAAATGTTTTGTTGGAATCATTCGTACCATTTGTGGGTCTCTTTTTCCGAATGCATCTTCTGGTTTGAGATCAAGCGTGTAAGATTTCTCGGTATCTTTTCCTTCTAGGTCTGCGTCGAAACCATTTGGAAGCATTTTATGTCCGACTGATAAAATGAATGGTTTTAATTCGGTCGTTGGTCGTTGGTCGTTGGTTGTTGGTGCATCTACTTTTATGTTTGTGTCAAAGATTTCATCTGTACCTTTAATTTTCCCGGTGAATTCTATTTCGATAAAATCGTTTTTCTTTATTGCCATAAATGAATTGGGGATTTTGGGTTTTTAAATATTGGGGAATGATTAGCAAACTTTTATAAAGCGATTTCTTATTTTTTTATTATGGTATCAAAAGTTATTGAGGCGACGGAGATGAGGGTTGGAACTTTCCTTTTGTTGGATGGAGTTGCGCATCAGGTTAAGAAGATGGATATTTCTAAAACTGGGAAGCATGGGCATGCTAAGGTTAGGTTCGAGGCTGTTTCTGTCTTTACTGGGAAGAAGAAAGTTATGGTTATTCCGGGGCACGATAAGTTTGAAATTCCTATGATTGATAAGAAAGCTGCTCAGGTTTTGTCTGTTTCTGGGAATACTGCGAGCATCATGGATAATGAAAGTTTTGAGAATTTTGATTTGGAAATTCCTGAGGAATTGCAGGGAACTGTTGTCGATGGTTCTAATATTGAATATTGGGATATTGAGGGTGAGAAGCTTTTGAAGAAGGTTATGTAAAGATTTAAAAGGAGATTTTCTTGATTATAATTATGGCAACTAAAATTCCTGCGGCGCAGAATCGATTGTATAAGAATGCGTTTGTGTGTAAGGTTTGTAAACATAAGATGAAGTTGGAGCCGTTGAAGATTTTAACTGGGAAGGCTCGATGTAGGAAATGTGGTGGTACAGATTTTAGGCCAGTTCGTAAGAAGTAGTTTTATATAGTTTTATTAATTTATTTTGATATGAGAGTTATAAGGGAGTCTGGACTTGTGCCTTCGGTTGAAACAAATATATTTCTTAATCCTATTCTAAGGGAAGCTATACATATTAAAATTCCGCTCGTGAATACTTACTATATCTTAATGGGTGATTTAGAGAAACGGTATGCTGCAGCTGAAAGTAGTATAGATAAGGCACGGCAAAATATGTTTTGGGAACAGGCTCGTATTATTTTTGGTGGCCGAGCATCCCGTTCCTATCAAACATCTTAAAACTGCTTTTTATTAGAAGTGTTAGGGTGAGTCTTTGGGTTTGTTTTTGTAGTAATGGTAATTTTTTATTTCACACTTTTGTCTAATATGTCTGATAAAGAAAGGCAGTTGTTTATGTTGTATATTACTTTGGCGAAGTATCTGGCGACGGATACTTCGTTGAACCATGGATTTTTTTGTCCGAAATCTTCTCCATGATATACGGCGTCTGTTCCAATTACTCCCATTATTATTTTATTTTCATAAAGTTCTTTTAATCTTTCGAGAGCTGGCGGGTTGAATAGAGGAAGGGAACAGGCGAGAGTAATTGTTTTTGCGTTGAATTTATTTTTTAACATGTGAGAGATGCTGTGTAGGGTTCCTGCTGTTGATATCATGTCGTCTATGATAAAAACGTCTTTTCCGGAAACGTCTCCTAAGAGTGTTATGTTTTCTATTTGTGAAAGTTTTGAGTAATCTCGTTCTTTGTGAACTAATGCCAATGGAACTCCTAGTTTTTGGGCGTAGTGTGTTGCTCTTTTTGCGCCTCCGGCATCGGGAGCTACCACGACTAGATTTTCTTGTGGGATGTTTTCTTTGACGAAGTCTATAATATTTCCTGAGGCGTGGAGGTTTTCGAATTTTGCTTTTCTGAAGTATCCGGCGATTGCGCTATTGTGGATATCTAGTGTGATGATTCGGCGTGCTCCAGCGTTTTCGATTTCTTCTGCGATTTGGGCGGCTGTTATGCATTCTCTGCCTGCTTGCTTATCTTGTCTGGAGTATGGGAATACTGGGATGATTGCTGTTATGTAGTGGGCGTCTGATCTTCTTGCGACGTCGATTGCTGTTTTTAGGGCTCGTAAATTTTCGTCTACCGATAAACCGTTTGTTGAATTCTCTACATCTTGGATGATATATAAATCGGAACCTCTAATTGATTTGTCTAGGATTGTTTTTATTTCTGAATTAGCGAAGGAGATTTCTCGAGACGGGATTAACTCGGCTGGGATTTTTCCTTCGGATGCTAAATATTCGTTTAATTTCTCTAGAATTTTTTTTGCAAACGGCAAGCCCGATTTGCATGCCATGATAGCTAGCGAGCCCCTCTTCCCTTCCATGACCTAAGGTTGGATTTTTGGTTTAAAAGTATTGTTGGGATGGATTGATTAGTTTTTTAAAGGTGGGAATTGTAGTAATTTTATATGGTGAGCTTTTGGATTTATGATGTTGGATTTTTAGTTTTGTTTAGTTTGTTCGTGGTTTGGTTTTTGATGTCGCGGAAGAAGTCTCTGAGTAGAGAAGGGATAATTTTTATGTATCGGACGAAGTTCGGGATGAAGGCGATTAATTATATTGGAGATAATTTTAAAAAAACTCTTCATTCTTTGAAATATGTTATTATTGGAGTTGGTTTTGTTTTGATGGGTGTGATGGTTTGGATGATGGGGAAAACTGTTTCGATTTATGTTTTGCATTCTAAGGAAGTTGTTGAGCAGATTGCAGCTCCCCCTATTGCTCCATTGATTCCGTATTTTCCGAAGCTGTTTGGGATGGAAAGTATTTTCCCGCCATTTTACTTTACTTATTTTATTGTGGCTTTGGCTATTGTTGCGATCGTTCATGAGTTTAGTCATGGGATTTTTATGAAGCTGTTTAAGGTTAGGATTAAGTCGACTGGTTTGGTTTTTTTGGGACCGATATTGGGTGCGTTTGTTGAACAGGATGATAAGAGTTTTAAGAAAAAGACGAAGCTGGAGCAGATGAGTGTTCTTGGGGCTGGAGTTTTTGCGAATGTTATTTTTGCTTTGATATTTTATGGGCTTTATGTTGGATTCTTTTTTAGTTCGTTTGCTGCATCTGGATATATTTTTAATACCTATGCCGTTTCTGTGGTTCCTTTGGAGAACGTAACTGGGATTGAAGAAGTTGGGAATTTGACTAAGGTTTTGGCGACGGATGGAATTTATTATTTGGATGATGGCTTGGCTGTTCAGTTGAATCAAAGTGATGGGGAATATTTGATTGCTTACCCTGAGGCGCCGGCGGTTTTGGCTGGGATGCGAGGTGCGATTATTCAAGCTGATGATGTTAAGATTACTGGTCAGGATAAGTTGAGGGAATTTTTGGAGAATAAAAATCCCGGGGAACGAGTTATCTTTAAGACCGAGGACGCTGAGGGTGTTAAAGAATATAATATTCTTTTAGGTGAGCATCCTGATGATTCGAGTCGGGCTTATCTCGGTGTTGGACATAATGTTGTGCAAAGGCGTGGTGTTATTCAAAACTCTTTGGGATGGTTTATGAGTTTTAAGGACAGCACTACATTGTACAAACCTACGTGGGATGGGGAGTTTGTTTATTTTGTTTATCATTTGCTTTGGTGGGTTATGATTATTAATTTGCTTGTGGCTTTGTTTAATATGTTGCCGCTTGGAATGCTCGACGGTGGTAGGTTCTTTTATTTGGCTGTGCTTGGAATTTTTAAATCGGAGAAGGTTGCTAAGTGGGCGTATAAAATTTCTATGTACTTGATATTGTTTGCGTTTGTGTTGATGATGTTTTTTTGGTTTATTCGAATTATTTAATTTTGATAATTTGTCGACGGTGATTAAGAAATAAAATTATTTTAAAAATTATGCTTATTGAAAACTATTTTATTTTTAATAAGATATTTAAAGGGGGTTATCGTTGGAATATTGAGTCTTTGACTCTAACTAAATGAGGTGTGTGATATGGCTTTACCAAAAACTCCAAAACAGTGTGCAATTAAGATTAGTTCTCTTAAGAGACAGGTAACTGTTATGGAAAAAAGAAAGAAGGCTCTTGCTGCTGTGACTAAAAAGAAACCTGCTAAGAAGAAAGCGGCTAAGAAAAGACCTTCTAGAAAGAAGACTACTAAGAAAAAGAGAAGGTAGTAAAACAAATTTTTATTTTTTATTTTGATTAATTTTATAAAAGTGGAGTATAATAATTTTTAAAAAGGGTGAGGATGTTTTGTTTTTATGAATATTGCAAATGCTGAAGCTTGGGATAGCTTCTATGAAGCCGTGAAACCCCTTGGATTACCTCACAGGGGAGGAGTTATATTTACTCGAGATGGGAATCATCGTGCCGCATGGAAAGATGATGGGGAACTTGGTCCATTTTTGAGGGTTTCTAGTGGAACTCCTCATGGTGAGGATATAGAAGTGGCTGCAAGGACAAGTGGTATCAGCGTTACCCTAACAAACTATGTCTGTGGTGGTGAGCCTGGCTTGGGTCCAGATGCTTCAATGTAGATAATTTTTAAAGTTAAATATTCTAATTATTTTTATGGTAAGGAAGAATCCGAAGCGAAAAGTTTGTTTAGATACTGTTTGGGACAAATTGAGGAAGATGAGTTATGCTTTAGTTGGCAATACTAGTGCGGTGCAAATTTGTCGGTGGACTAAGAATTCTATTAGGGGTGATGGAGAATGTTGGAAGGAAAAATTTTATGGGATTAGTTGTGCTGGATGTTGTCAGTTTAGTCCTGCGGTGATGTGGTGTGAGAATCAGTGTTTGCATTGTTGGAGACCGATTGAAATGAATCTTGGGACCGAGTTGCCGAAGGTTGATAATCCAATTGAGATACTTGATGGGATTGTTGAAGCTCGTAAAAAGTTATTGATGGGATTTAAGGGACGGAAGGGTGTTGATTTGAAAAAGTTGGAGAGTGCGTTTGAGCCAAAATTATATACTACAAGTTTGTCTGGAGAACCAACGCTATATCCACGACTTGGTGAAATGTTTATGGAGATTCGTCGAAGAGGAGCTGTTAGTTTTTTGGTTACGAATGGGTTGAATCCTGATGTAATTAGAAATTTTAAAGACCCCATTAGAAATGAATCTAACGGGGCGAGTGAATTGCCGACGCAAATTACGGTTTCTACTAATGCTCCTAATAAGAAGTTGTTTGATATTTGGCACAGGTCTACAAAACCAAATGCGTGGGAAGTTTTTAATGAAACTCTTGATGTTATCCGTGAGATGAAAGGGCGTGTTCGTCGGGTAATTAGATTAACGTTGGTCAAAAAGGGAAAGGGAAAGTTTGGGGATGTTACGAATATGTCTGAGGAGAATGTTGGGGAGTATTGTAATTTAATTAGAAAAGCTGAGCCGGATTTTGTTCATATTGATGGGTATAAAAGTGTCGGTTATGCTCGGGCACGGATGGGTTATGATAAACAGCCTTGGTTTGAGGATGTTAAAAATTATGCTTTGAAGATTGCTAAGAATTTAGATGGGTATGAAATTGGTGGGGAAGATGAGAGGAGTTGTATTGTTATGCTTGCTAGGAAGGGTGTTGAGTTGAAGATTG
>CAYYYV010000008.1:9813-13523 GCA_964476225.1 Candidatus Woesearchaeota archaeon
CCGTCTTTTGTCAAGGCTGTGAATCTAATCCCTACTGGTAAAGAAAGTAAAGCTGATTGGAGAGCCATGTGTTCTTTGCCGTTTCCGGATGCGATTGAGAGTGCGACTTCTAATCCGTCAAATTTTCCTTTTAATTTTGTTGAGAGTTCTTTTTTTAATTGGACCAAGGGTTTGTTTGCATCGAATTCTATGAAGTCGAATGCTTCGCCTTGGATTGTGAATTCTTTTGCGAAGGGTGGGCCGAGGACTATGACTTTTTCCCATTCGCCTTTTTGAATTAGACCTGAGACTTGTCCCCAAGTTCCTTTTCCGGTTGATAAGAGTGCTACTAGTTCCATATTAAAAAATTGATTGTGGATTATTTAAGGATTGTTGTGATAATATACTATTTTCTTTTTTCATAAACTGTTTCTCCATGGTATGCAAGTGATTGGGGACATCCGTCACATTCTTTGAATGATTTACCTTTTATGGCTTTTTTTGATATTTTAACTCTATTCTTCCAGACAGGCCAGAGCCCCTGGTCAAAAACATTTCCTATAATCATATCTTTTGCTGCATCTCTTTGGCAAACTAACATCCTACCATCATAGACGATTGTTGCTCTCTTGAATTCTCCGCACCTTTTGTGGGGTCGTACTAATGAGTATCCTTCATATCTTTTTGGAGCATTTTCTGGAACAAATCTGTCCACCATCTCTCTGAATAGTTGTGGATTGTTTCTAAAAATACCCCCGGGGATTGATATCCCATTAACCCTTATTCTATCTATATCAAATTTCTCTGACAACCTTACGATTGCTGGCAAATCCTGCTGGTTTATCTTTGAATATAAAAAGTTGACTTGAACGTATGGTTTATCTACCCCCAGCGCCCTTTTTGCTGTTGTTAGGTGTTCTAAAGAGGACAGGACGCTCTTAACTTCACCGCCCACTCTTATTGTCCCATAGGTGTCCTGATTCACTCCATCTAGACTTATGTATATACTATCTAGTCCAGTTTTTACGATTTCTTCCACCAATCTTGGGTCTGATAATTTTAAGGCATTCGTGTTCATGAATGTAGATACTCCTTTTGATTTTAGCAACTGAATCATCTCTACAATGTTTGGATGGAGTGTTGGCTCTCCTCTCCCCGAAAGACAAACTTTTCTCACCCCTCCATTAAATTCGTCGACAAGTTTTTCAAACATAGAAAAATTCATAAATCCCAGTCTATCGCTCATTGTGTCTCTTTCTGCTATGCATATTGGGCATCGCAGGTTGCAGTGATTTGTTGGTTCTATCTCCAGTTCATCTGGTCTGTTGAGCAGAAACCCATATATCCGTTTTGCTATATTTGTCATGGTCTTTTTTCTAAATTAGATTTTATAATAATATATGTAATAGAACGATAATTAATATAAAGGGGTATATATTTATTTAATTATGGGATTTTTTGGAAGATTAAATTTTTATCGCCATTTACGGATAGCCTCTAATCAGTGGAAACACACTGGTAGGAATGATGGCAGGGATACGGAAATAGATGCTGCATGGAAAGCTCGATTTCATGCTAAAGCTGCGTTAGAGTATGTCAAGGGTGCTCCTAGAAAATATGTCGATAAAGCAAAAAGAATTTGTAATGATGCGGATACACTTTACGGATATCTTGACCGGCGGACATAGTAATCTTTATAAACTGAATTTTCGCTAGTTGATTACTACTGTTAGTAGAAGGTTTAATGCCGCACGAGAAATCGTTTATTCTAACAGTTTGAGATAAAGTAACATGGAAATTAAAGCTACACTTGCTGAATTAAGGAAGGAGAAGAAACGGAAGTTTACACAGACTGTGGACTTAGTTATGAACTTGAAAAATTTTGATGTTAGAAAAGAAGCTTTGAATACTTTTGTTTCGGTTCCTCATGGTAGCGAGAAGAAGTTGGCGGCGTTTTTTACGAAGAGGTCAAAGTTGATTAGTACTATTACCGAAGAGGATTTTGTTAAATATAAAGAGATGAAGGATATTAAGAAGTTGGCTAAGAAGTACGATGCGTTTATTGCGGTTGCTCCGATGATGGGGAAAGTTGCTACGAAGTTCGGTCGGGTTTTTGGTCCGATGAATAGAATGCCTTCTCCTCAGGCTGGTATTATTCCGAAGGAAGATGAGGAGATGGTTAAGATGATGATTGATAAGATGAATAAGTCTATTCGTGTTAAAAATAAAGAGATGGCGATTAAGTTGCCTGTTGGTAAAGAGGATATGAGTGACGATGAGATTTCTGAGAATGTTGAGGCTGTGATTAAGGGGCTTGAGAAAGTTTTGCCAAGGGGTCGTGATAATGTTAAGGAAGTTTTGATTAAGTTTACCATGACTAAACCCTTGAAAATTGTGGAGGCGAAGAAGTAAAATGATATATAAAATATTATGCAATGACAAAGTCCTTGCGGATCAAAAACTTGGAGGTTTTTGCTAATGGAAGCTACTATAGAACACGATACCACTACACACGTAAGTGAAATTAAGAAAAGAAAGGTTAAAGAGTTGGCTGAGTTGATGAAGAAGAAAACTGTTATGGTTATTTCTATTAAGGGTTTGCCGTCGGCGCAGTTTCAGGATATTAAGAAGAAACTTAGAAAGAAAGCGAAGGTGCAAGTTGTTAAGAAAAGTTTGATTAATTTTGCTTTGGATCATTGTGGGATTAAGGAGTTGCATACGCTTGTTCCATATGTTGATGATTCTACTGCTATGTTATTTTCGGATGCTGATGCTTTTGAGATTTCTGGGATTCTTGCGAACGAGAAAAGTCCGGCAAAGGCGAAGGCTGGACAGATTGCTCCTTCAGATATTGAGGTTAAGGCGGGTCCTACCGAGTTGATTCCGGGTCCAGACATTTCTGCTTTGAGTGCTGTTGGTTTGGCGCCGAAGGTTGAGAATGGGAAGATTGCAATTATGCAAGATAAGATTATTGTTAAAGAGGGCGGTGAGATTAGTGAAGCGCATGCTTCTATTATGGCGAAGTTGGACATTATCCCGTTTGAGGTTGGCGTTGAACCGATTGCGGCTTTTGACGGGGAAGAGAAGAAAGTTTATGTTGACATTAAAATTGATAAGGACGGATTCTTGGAGATTCTTTTGAATGATTATGGTAGGGGAATTGCGTTTGCTGTTGATTTGGGAATTGTGAACGATACTACTATTGGTTTGATTTTGAGTAAGGCTGGAGTTGAGGGTTTGGTTATTGATGAGATTGTTGAGGCTGGGGATGGGGAAGTTTCTGGCACGGATTCGGAAGGGAAGGTTGAGAGCGAGCCGGAAGCGAGCGAGGAAATTGTTGAAGAGAAGAAGGAAGAGATTGTTGTTGAAGAAGAGAAAAAAGAAGAAACTCCTGAAGTAAAAACTGAGGGGGGGAAATAAGAAAATGGAATATACATATGCGGCTCTTTTGTTGCACAAGGTTGGAAAAGATATCAACGAAGATAACTTGAAGGCTGTTATTTCCGCGACTGGCGCTGAGGTTGACGAGGCGAAAGTTAAGGTAATGGTAGCGAGTTTATCTGGCGTAGATATTGCTGACAAGCTTGCGAATGCTAGTGTTGCTGCGGCTCCGGCTGCTGCTGCGCCTGCGGATGCACCAAAAGAGGAAGAGAAGAAAGAAGAACCAAGGGCCGAGGCGGCTGAAGGTTTGGCTTCATTGTTCGGATAAATAATTTTTAATTAAATTGTTT
>CAYYYV010000009.1:0-4361 GCA_964476225.1 Candidatus Woesearchaeota archaeon
GGAATTTTTATGATTTCCTCGGTTTATGCTTTGGGTGTTAGTCCTGCGAGAACTACTTTGGATTTTAGTCCGGGGATGGAAAATACTGTTGATTTTCAGATTCTTAATTCTGCGGGTAAGGATATGAATATTTTGATTGCTGCTCAGGGTGAATTGGCGGAGTATATTTCGGTTTCTTCGGGGGCATTGAATGTTGCAGCAACGGAAAAGACAAAACAGGTTAGCTATGAGTTTTCGCTTCCAGAGAATTTGGGTCCTGGGCTTCATACTGCTGATATAATTATTTTGGAGGCGCCGAATTCTGCCGACGGTGCTACTTCTGTTAAGGCAACTGTTGCGGTCGTTACTCAACTTCATATTTATGTTCCTTATCCGGGGAAACACGCTAAGGCTGAGATGAAAATTGTTAGTTCAAAAGATGGTGGTGTTACATTTGTTTTCCCGGTTATTAGTGTTGGTGAATTTGATTTGACGTCGGTTAAAGTGAATGTTGATATTTATGATACTGCTGGAACAAAGATTGATAGTTTTATGACGAGTCCGATTGAAATTCCGAGTGGTGAGAAAAAGGAAATTGTTCGAGCTTGGGGAGTTGGTGCTCCAAGCGGGGATTATGTTGCTAGGGCTAGTTTGATTTATGACGAGGGTACTCAGGGTTTTAATGGGACTTTTAGTATTGGAGATGCGGGGCTTGTTTTGCAGGATATTGGCGTTAATGATTTTAAGCTTGGAGAAATTGTTAAGTTGAATATGCTTGTGGAGAATCGATGGAATGAGAAGATTGAGGGGGCTTATGTTTATGCTAATATTTTGAATGATAGGGGAGATATTGTTTCTAAGTTTGAATCGGCTGCCCACGATATTCCTTCCAAATCTAAAGAGAATTTTGAGGCTTATTGGGATACTGCGGGTGTGAAGGTTGGAACTTATGAGGCTGATATTGCGATTAAGCATGGGGAGGAGAGTTCGAAGAATAGTTTGCAATTTAAGGTTGATGAGAATGAGTTGACGATTATTGGTCTTGGTTATGTTATTTCTGATGGTGCTAATGGCGGGGGAAATGGTTTGGTTATAATTTTGATTATTGTAATAGTGGTGCTTGTTTTGATTAATTTGTTGTGGTTTTTATTATTAAGAAAGAGATTGAAAAAATAGTTTTAAATAATGTGTTTTGTTCGTTTTTGTATGAAGGTGAATGTATTTTTTTTGGTTCTGGTTTTTGTTGTTTTGTTTTCTGGAGTTAGTTCGGCGAGTTATGAAATTGACGTTCCTTTTTCTGATGAATATATTGAGGTTGGATTGAATGCACCGAATATTAATGTTGGAGAAGACGTTCACCTTGAGTTGGAATTGTTTGGGGTTGGAAATGAGTCGTTTGTAGTTTCTCCGCGAATTGAAATTTATAAAGGTGATGAGGATGTTGAGGTTCTTACTGCTGAGGATGTTGAAGTTTTTCCTGGCGATAAGATTGTTATAAATATTTCTTTGGATACTGATAATTATTCTTCTGGTGATTATTTGGCGGTTGCGTTTGCTGAATATGGGAGAGGGAGTCTTGGTGTCGGAAATCCTTTTCGGATTGGAGAATTTAAAGTTAGGATGGTTAATTATACGGATAGTTTTGCGGAAGGTAAGGTCGGGAGATTTGAGATTTTTGTTGAGAGTTTATGGAACGATGATATGAAAGATGTTTATGCTGAGGTTAATGTTTTGGATTTTCCTGCTGCTAATTCTGTAACTTCTACTAGGGACTTGGGGGCTTGGAGGGGGCGATTGTTTGTGGGTTTTTTGGATATGTCGGAAATTGTTGGGGATAGTTTTAAAGCGGAAATAATTTTGCATTATGATAATGAGGTTACTTCAGAAATTGTTGAATTGAAAATTGATAGGGGTTTTGATTATGTTTTTTGGATTATGTTACTTATTGTTATTGTTGTGATTGGATTTTTGATTTGGAGGGGTTTGGTTTTTGTTCGGGGGATTAAGAAGCATAGGATAAAGAAGTGAGGTAACTTTTTATATTGTGGATTGTTGGGTATTTAATGATATATAAAATGCCGGAGGCAATTTTTTTTAGATTGTGCAATGACAAGAGTAACATCAGAGATGTTTCACTCATCACTCGTCGCGTTCGTGATGAAGTCCTTGCGAAATTAAAAACTAAAGTTTTGAATTTATGATTAGAAAAAAGATTTTGGTGGTATCGTTGGTTGTTTTTGTTTTGGCGTTTGTTCTTTTGAACTTTGTAACTATTTATTTTTTTAATTTGCCATTTTCGCCTGTTGCGATAACCGGGAAGGTTGGCGAGACTGCTTATGTTAGGCTTTATATTCAGGGAGGGGATAAGGTGATTACGATTTATACTCCGGAGAATACAACTTATGATAATAATAGTTATACTTGTTCGGGGCTGGGATATCCGAAGTGTGATGATTATAGGTATAATCTTTCTTTAAATGTGTCGGCGGATTTTCCTCTTGAGGTGGGTGATCCCTGGAAATATTCTCTTTATGATTTGAAGCATGGGGTTTATATTAATCAGAATACGGTTTTTACTCCTTATACAAGTGTTCCGTTTGTTAGGTGGGGAAATTTGTTGACTGTTTTTGCTAATGAGGAAGATGGGGATTGGGTTAATGAAAGTGTTGTTTTTACGATTGATGTTCCGAATTCTGCGCCGTTGATACAGAATTTTAGTGAAAAGATATTTGTTTGTGAAAGTGAGACGCTGGAGAGTTTGGATGCTTCGAATTTTAATGTGTTTGATATTGATGAAGAGAGTTTTGCTACTTGGTGGACGAATTATAGAATTAGTGGAGGTCGTAATGTTTTTGGGCTTGTCCCTCGTCCTAAGACGAGTAATTATATTAGTCCGTTTCAGATAATATCCGGAGAAAGATATCCTCTTGATAAAAATGATGTGGGTGATTATGATGTAGAGATTTCGGTTATTGATTCTAGCGGATTGTCGGATACTAATAGTACTAACATCACCGTTATTGAGATTAATAATATTCCGACTACTCATAGCGGGCTGGGGCTGGAAACAATTTATATGAGTGGCGCGAATTCTGTTTTTTCTTATCAGTTTCTTGTGGATGATGAAGAAGATGGTGTTTCGGATGATGGGAATTTGTTTTTTAATTTTTCTGGAGCCCTTAGTCTCGTTTTGAATAGTTCTACCGGGGTTGCATCTTATGTTCCTGTCGAGGAGAATCGGAATAAGAAATATTTGATGAGGATTTATGCTACTGATAATGCTCTTGCATCTGTGCATGAGAATTTTAGTATTTGTTCTGGTAGGGGTTATCGTTCTGATAATATTACTATTCATGATGAGTTTATTCTTAGTATTACCGATAATAATCGTGCCCCTTCAATTGATAGTTATTCTCCGGCAGTGACTAGTTTTAATAGTACGAGTACAACCGTGAATTCTTTTAGTGTTACGGTTAGTGATGCTGATTTGGTTGATTTGTATCCTAGTATTAATTGGTATGTTGATGGTGTTTTGATGGAGGAAAATGAGAATATTCCTTCTGATGATTTTGATTATACTTTTGGGTGTGGGATTTCGGGGAGTCATAATGTTACGATAATTACGAGTGATGGGTTGCTTAACGATTCGGTTACTTGGGATATTACTGTTACGAATGTCGCCTGTCCTGTTGCGTCTGTTGATTCGGGCGGAGGTGGAGGCGGAGGCGGTGGGTCTACTCTTGGTGGTATTTGTAACGAGCAGTGGTCTTGTCTTGAGTGGGGCCTTTGTCAAAATGCTGAGAGGTCTTTTAGGGCTAAAAGTTTATCTCCTGAGGATTTTTCTTCTGTGAAGGACCTTTGTGCTCAGAATCAATATGATGATAGGTTTTGTGGTTTTCAGATAACTAAGTGTTTTGATTTGAATATGTGTAATAATACGGAGATGAAAATTCCGAGACCTTCGGAGTTTAGAGTTTGTTATTTTACTGAAAATCCTAATTGTATTGATGGAATTACTAATTGTCACGACGGTGGTTGCGAATTGTTGGTTGATTGTGGCGGTCCTTGCGACCCGTGTCCTACTTGTTCTGATGGTAAAAAAAATCAGGGGGAGAATGGTGTTGATTGTGGGGGTCCTTGTCCTTATGCTTGTGAGGCGGAAAGTCCCTTTGGAACGATTAGTTTTGTTTTGATTGGATTGTTGTTTCTGTTACTTTTGCTTGTTATTTATAGCTTGTATAAAATATTTATGATTGTTAGGCATAGGTTTTTTTTGGTGGGTGGGAAGCGTAAAAGGAAAGAGAAGCGTTAGATTTAAATACTTTTTAAGGTACTTTTTAGGGATAATAATGGGGTATAAAAAGTATGTCTGAAATAATTTT